>NZ_DAXETW010000006.1:0-35860 GCF_051155795.1 Longibacter sp. | reverse complement strand
GTCTTGAGGTGCGGGGCGGCGGCATCCGCGGCAGCAAGTACCTCTTCAATCTTGACCGGCTCCAGTGCGTCCGGAAAACACTCGTCGGTGATGACGGAAATGGCCATCACGCGAATGTCCATGTGACGCGCCACAATCACTTCCGGTACGGTGCTCATCCCGACGACGTCCGCGCCCATGTGACGGAGGAACCGGTATTCCGCCGGGGTTTCGAGATTGGGACCGAGGACCGATACGTACACGCCCTGATGGAGCTGAATGCCGTTGTCCAGGGCGATCTGCTCGGCTTGCTCCCGGAGGGCGACGTTGTACGGCTCGCTCATGTCGGGAAAGCGCGGTCCCCATTCCTCGACGTTCGGACCGACCAGCGGATTGGCTCCCTGGAAATTGATATGGTCCGTCGTAAGCATGATGTCACCCCGGTCGAAATGCGGGTTCATGCCACCCGCGGCGTTGGAGATCAGGAGCGTCTCGATGCCAAACACGCCGAGCACGCGGATCGGAAAGGTCGCCTCGCGGGCCGTGTAGCCCTCGTACAGGTGAAGACGTCCCTGCATGGCCAGAACCGGCACACCGTCCATGCGACCAAAGATGAGCCGGCCCTCGTGGGACTCCACCGTCGTCGACGGCATGTGCGGAAGGTCTTCGAACGGGACCGTTGCGTCGATCTCGATTTCGTCGACCAGTCCGCCGAGTCCAGTGCCCAAAACGACGGCGACGCTCGTCTCATGAGGCGCGACGTCACGCAGGTAGGACGCCGCTTCATCCACCTGCTGCCTGTACGTCTCGATGTCGGTCACTGCCGGAGTCGGGGCGGTGTCGTCCTGAGCCATATACGTCAGAAAAAATCGTTGAGGAGGGCAAGAACACGTACGGTACACGGACACGGCGCCGATGATTCGGCCGCCGAGACCGCCACGACGGACAGGATTGGGACCTACGACGCGCGAACGGGCGGTCGATCACGCCGACGACCCACAGTACGGTGTCCACCGTTAACGGACCTTTCATGGATGAACCACTCACCGATCAACCTCTCACCGATGAAAACGCCCTCGCTGCATCCGGCGCGTCAACGAACCGGGCAACGAGGGCGACATGCGACATCGATGAGCGCGGATCAAGCCCCGCTGCAGGCGGGAGTGTAGACCGGCTCCAACTGACGATCGGCGACGCCTCAGTCCATGTCCTCAAGGATGCTCCAGATCTTCTCGATCTCTTCCGTGGAAGCCTCGTCGTCTCGTTTCTTCTTATTTTTGTCTGACGATTCCGCCTCCTCCTTTTCCGACGCCGGGGCCGACTCGCTCGTCTGCGCCTGCGCCTGACTCTGGACGTCCTGTTTGATCGCGTCGAACTGGGTGCCGCTTTCCGATGCCGGTGGCGAGGTTGCCTCGCTCGTCTCCGGCGAATCCGCCTCTGCCCGATCCGGGGTGCCGCGCTTCCCGGCGTCTGCCTCGGCGGCATCGCCCTCGCCCTGCTCCAGCACAGGGAAGAGGGACCGCATCGCCCGTTCGAGATCGTCGTCGTCCTCGTCGGTGGATGATGCGACGTCCTCGATCGAGGATTCGTCAATGGACGCCTCCCCGCCCGGTGGCTCCGCTTCGGCGGTTGCGGCACCTTCGCTGCCAGACGTCTCGGCTGCGTCGAACGCGGCGCCGAACATGTCGTCCTCGTCCTCTTCTTCATCATCGCTGCCGAAAGCAGAGGCAAAGTCGATGTCGTCCGACACCTCATCCGATGGCTCCTCTGTATCTACAGATGCCGTTTCGGCGGACGGTTCCGGCGGACGGGACGGCTCGTCGTCCGCATCGGCCTCCAGATTGGAGAAAACGGCGGCAAACTCGCTTTCAGCCGATACCTCATCGGCCTCGGACGCCGGTTCGTCGGAAGCGACCGGTTCGTCCGGTTCCTGTTTTACGTCCTCGCTCGCTTCGGCGGCGGATCCGAAAATGGACGCCGCGCTGACCGATTCCGGCTCAGACGCATCGGTTTCGGCGCTCCGCCGTTCCGGATCGTTCGACGAAGCCGTCGGCGGTTCAGGGTCGGATGCCTCTGCATCGACCTGATCGGCTTCCGAGAGGGTGTCGGCCGAAAAGAAGTCGGCGAGATCATCCATCGCTTCCTCGTCCTCCGCTTCGGCCTTTGCCCTGGCAGCCGTACCCAAGTCCTCGTCGCGGCTTGCATCGGAGACGTCGTCGTCCTCCAGAACGTCAGAAAATGATTCCTCGAATCCGGTGTCCTCGGCCATGGACCCGGGCTCCATCTGGGGCTCCGGCTCGGTCGTTACGGGCTCCGATGCGGTTCCGGTATCCGGAGAGGCTGCCTCCGAACGGGCAGTTGCGGATTCGTCCGCTGCACTCCCGTCGTCCTCATCGTCATCACCGAAATCGAAGTCGAAGTCCGAAAAATCGGGTTCATCAGATACGGTCGACGGCGGCTCTTCGGGTTGCGTGGCGGACCCGGAGTCCGTCCTGGACGCAGATTCCGTCGTGGGTGCCGGGTCCGCTTCCTGAGCGGGGGCCGGATTGGACGACGCAGCCGGCTCTGACGTCGCTCGGGAGGTCTCCGGCGGGGGCGGTGCCTGCAAGTCGGACGGCTCTTTCACGTCCGGCATCGACCGGGCATCCCCGCGGGACCCTACCATCGCATCGCCGTCGACGTACTGGTTGAGAATCTCCATCTCCGACGACAAGAATGCCTTTAGACGGGCGGCAATTTCCTGTCGCCGGTTACGAAGCTCCTCCGTTTCGGTGCGCATCCGTGCCCGCTCGTCTTCCGCGTCGCGGCGGATCTCCCGGGCCTCGGCGCGGGCGGACTCAACGATATTTCGCGCTTCATCCTTGGCGTTCTTCAGCTGCTGCTCGGCATTGCGCTTCGTTTGCTCCAACGCCTCCTGAAGCGCCTCCTCGACCTTCTGGTAGTGCTTCATCTGGCTTTCCAGATCCTGCACCTTGTTTTCCAGGCGCCGGCGGTCTTCAGCCATCTCTTCCCACTGATTCGCGACCAGTTCGAGGAACGACTCCACCTCTTCGGTGCTGTAGCCGCGCAGGCTACGGTCGAACTCATGCTTCCGGATGTCGAGAGGAGTAAGTTTCATGTCCTTCGTCGGGCGTTGGGCTGAAGGCGACAGTTCCTGGTCGTACGGGGCCGGCGGAGCGGCGCCTGCGACACGACGGGCCGTGAGAGGGGCTCACCGCCGAGGGGACCGGGGCGAGACGGGGCGGCAGGCCGCAGAGGCGCTGACCCCGGCAACCTGAGCTGTTCTAATGGGCAAAGATGACGCCGGATTGATCCGTCACGCTATGCATTGCCGGGGTCAGGGGCAACAAAGCTTCCTGCAATCCGAACACGTCGGGGCTTTTTCACCAGAATGTGACAGAGAGGTTTCCCACCTGTCATACCGCGTCTCACTTCCATCCCGGCATCGCTTGATATGAGTACAGCAACGGGTCTTTCCCGCTCCCCAATATACGGAAAAGTACGACCGCTTCAATGATCGCTCTAATCGTACTGGCGCGGGCCGAAAATGGAGCTTCCGAGACGGATCATGGTGCTTCCCTCTTCAATCGCAACCTCGAAATCGTTGCTCATACCGAGGGAGAGCTCCTCCATGTCGACGCACGGATTCTTGTTCGCGTCGTAGCCATCGAAAAGCTCCTTCATCCGACGAAACTGCGGTCGAACGTCCTCCGGATTTTCCGTAAACGACGCCATCGCCATCAGGCCACGGACATGCAGATGCGGGTAGTCCGCGCACGTGTCGAGAAATGCGTGGAGGTCCTCCGGTGGGAGGCCGTATTTCTGGTCGGAACCGCTGATGTTGACCTGCACGAGGCAGGGCAGCACCCGGTCGTTTTTGGCAGCTCGCTCGTCGAGGGCTTCGGCAACGCGCGGGCTGTCAAGCGCATCGAACCAGTCGGCATGGCGGGCGATGTATTTCGCCTTGTTGGTCTGCAGGTGACCGATGAAGCGCCAGATCACGTCCCCACCGTGCATCTGACCGGGACGCGCCTTTTCCTTGTCGCGCAGCTCTCGCGCCCGGTTTTCCCCGAAATGAAGGAGCCCGCTCGCTACGCCGGCGGCAATCGACTGCATCGGAAACGTCTTCGACACCGCGACGATCGTGATCTCAGATGGATCGCGGTTCGCAGTCCGACAAGCGTCTTCGATGCGATGGCGCACCGTGGCGACCCGTTCGCGAACGGCCTCCGGCTCGATCTGCTCTTGAATCTCGGCAGTGGCCTCTGGTATCTGACTCATGCGTGTACGATCAAATTCGTGACTCGGTCGGTCTGAGGAGGCAAACGGTCCCGGGGCCGGCGCGGATCAGGCCTGGCCGTTGGCGCGCTGCACGTCGAACGAGACGACAGTACCGTTCTGCATGCGATAATGGATGTTCATCGGCCGACAGCATACCTCGCAATCTTCCACGTACGTCTGCTCACGAACGGAAGGGTCCAGGAAGACAGAAATGGGTTCCCAGCAATATGGACACGAGAACGTGCGCTCCTGTAGATTCACGCGCAATCGAATCCTGTGGCCGTGATGGCGATGATGATCCTCCGTCTCACCATATAACTGTCTGAGCGAGGAATCGTTTGCCCAGAATGGACCGCCGTACGCCATTGGCCTTCCGTTTACATGTTCGTCGCACCCGGTCTTCGGTACCCCCTGCTACCAGCTCATGTGAATATCAGCGTCGACGTTCGTACACTTTCTAATACACAAATCGACTCGGACCCTCTTCGTCGCACGTTAACGGCGGTACCGGTCTTGCCCTAACTCTTGTCTCGCCGATGGTTCATCGTCTTCTCGCCGGTCTCACGCTGCCTGCCTTGCTGCTGCCCTTCCTCCTATGGCCGGTAGACGCTTCAGCCCAGACCGGACCGATCGTAAGCCGGGATACCGTCTCACCGCCCTCTCCGGACCTTTCCGTTCCATCGTCGAAGGCGGCCTCCCGTACGGGATCGGTGGCTGCGTGGGCACCGCCTCCTGCCACGCCGATGATTACCCCGGTGCGCCTTCCGCGCACGGTTCGCCCGTTGCCGTTCGCCACAGCACCGGCCCGAAACGACGGCATTCACTGGGGCCGATTCGCCGGCGTCACGACGACCCTTGCTGCCGGGTATACGGGTATTTATCTCTTTGAAAAAAGCCAGTGGTGGGACGGCCCCGGCGCAGGCTTCACGTTCGACAGTCACCTCAACTACGCCCGCAATTTCGACAAGATCTCGCACCTGTACGCCGGAGAGGTACAGGCGCTCATCAACGCGCGCCTCCTCGAGTGGTCCGGCGTCCCCCAGCCCCGGGCGGCGCTCTGGGGCGCGGTGACGAGTCTCGCCGCCCAGACCCACGTTGAGATCCACGACGGCTACAGCGCACGGTGGGGATTTGACTGGTACGACCAGGCCGCCAATACGGTCGGCGCGACCTGGTTTTACCTTCACGACCGTATCCCGGCAATGCGACGGTTCGACCTGCGCTGGTCGTACTACCCATCGAATGCATGGCTGGACAACCTCGACGATCGGCAACAGGAAGGCACCATGTTCGCCGACGACTACAGCGGACACTCCTACTGGGTCAGCATGCAGGTGTACGACCTGCTTCCAGGCGCCGCAGGCCAAATCTGGCCGGACTTCCTGCAGGTCTCCGTTGGCGCCTCGCTCCATGACTGGACCGACGACACCTGGTCCCGGAAAGGTCCCGACCGTGGACCCGACCCCGACGCCTACGTCGCCTACTACGTCAGCCTCGACCTCGACTGGCGAAAAATCATTCCGCGCAACACCTGGCTGGGCCGAAGCACCGGTGATTTGCTAAACCGGTTCCACCTCCCCTTCCCTGCCATCCGCGTCTATCCAAACCCCGGTCTGCACCTCGTTTTCGTCGGGCAGAAATAGGAGCGGTCTGTACGTGTGTACGTCTGTACGTGCGTCTGTCTCTTGGACTGCGGGGCTAACAGGGCGGCGGATGCAGAACGCTGCACCTTGAACGCTGAACCTCTACACCCCTACACCTCGGCGGTGCGGAGGACGTCCAGGGGTGGGCGGTCGTAGACGCCGCGACTGTTCAGCAGACCGATCCCGACGGTGAGCGCAGTTACGATCAGGAACGCGCCGCCCACGGCAAGCAGGTCGGGCACGAAGGGGCCCTCGAACACGAACGTCGAGAGCGCCCAGGTGGCCCCGAGGGAGAGCACCAGCCCCGTCAGCGCGGCGAACGCCCCCAGGAACAGGTATTCAATTGCGGTGATTCGGAAAACGGTGGACCGGGACGCCCCGAGCGTTTTCAACAACACACTCTCCTGCGCCCGTTGTGACCGACTCACCACGACGGCGCTCACGAGGACAATCAGGCCGGTCGCGATGCTGAACAAAGCCATGAACCGGATCACAAACGACAGCCGCTGAAAGAGCTGGTCGAACGTGCTGAGCACGAGCGATAGGTCGATCGCCGATACGTTCGGGTAGGTCTGAACGAGGTCGCTCTGGACGGAGGCAGACACATCGTCGTTCGGTGCGCGACTCAGCACGGCATAGATCTGCGGGGCCTTCTCGAGCACGCCCGGCGGAAACACGACGAAGAAGTTCGTTCCGATCCGCTGCCAGTCGACCTCCCGGACACTGGCGATAACCGCCGTCACCGGTACGCCCTGGACGTCGAACGTGAGCGTGTCGCCAATCCCTACGTTCAGGTCTTCATTCGCGATGTCCGCCTCGATCGAGACCGGGACCGGGGCACCCGACTGCAACGGATTGCCGCGCATCGAATCCGCAAGCGTGCCTTCGACAAGCGTCTCGCTCGGGGTCGTCTCACTTCGGTAGGTGACGCGGTACTCCCGCGTGTGGGCAAACGTCAGGTCGAACGTCGAGTCGGCCCGCAGGTCGTCGATCGTCCGTCCCTTCACGCTCTCCAGCCCCATGGTGACGATGGGCGTTTGCTCCATGACCGGGAGGTCGTTCGAGCGCAAGAGACTGTCGACGCCCGCAAGCTGGTCGGGCTGCACGTCCCAGAGCACGAGGTTGGGGCGTCCCTCCTCCCCGCCGGTGACACGAATTTGCTCGATCAGGGACTGCTGAACGAGGAAGAGCGTCGTGATGAGGAACGTGCCCAGGCCCAGCGACAGCATCAGGACCATCGTCTGGTTCTGCGGGCGGTACAGGTTCGCCAGCCCCTGTCGCCAGGGATAGGCCCAGCCGGAGGGGAAAAAGCGCTGGACACCGCGGATGATGGCCCAGGCGACGGCGGCAAGCAATCCAAATACGACAAGCAGGCTCCCCGCATACCCGAGGCCGACCTGCCACGTGGGGGCTTGAACCATTGCAAAGCCCAGAACGCCTGCACCAATGGCACCCGCAACAGCCCAGCGGAGCGGGTCTGTCCACCCTCCCGTCGTGGGCTCGACGCTCGACCGCAACGCCCGCATCGGCGATACGCCTCGCACCTCCAAAAGGGGCCAGAGAGCAAAAAGCAGCGTCACGCCCATCCCGATGCCGAGCCCGAGCAGAATGGCCCGCCAGGACACGTAGAACTCGACCGGTACCGGCAGAAAGTCCGCCAGAAGCGTCGGGACCAGCATCTGAATCCCGACCCCGATCGCCGCACCGATGAGCGATCCCATCAACCCCAGCGCGGCGGCCTGCACCAGGTAGACCTGGAAGGTCTGCTGCCCCGACGCTCCCAGACACCGGAGAACCGCGATCGACTCGATCCGGCGACGGACGTATACATTCACGGCGCTGGCCACGCCGAGGCTTCCGAGGAGAAGCGCGACAAACCCGACCAGACTCAGGAACCGGTACAGATTGCCAAGCCCTTCTCGCCAGTTCCCCGCCGCCTCGTCGACCGTATCTGAACCGACGTCGTAGGCGTCCAGTGTCGGCTCCAGTGATGCCACCAGTGCTTCCACGTCCCGCCCGTCGTCGAACTTAAAGTAGACCTCGTATTCGGCCCGGCTACCCCGACCCAGCAGCGTCGAGTCGAGCGCCGTCTGCGGAATGTACACGCGCGGACTGATAGACGACACAATGGACGATTCCCGCGGCATCTTAATCAGTTCTCCGGCGATCGCGTACGTTCGCCGGCCAATCTGAATGGAGTCGCCGACCTCGGCGTCGAACTGCTTGAGCAGCGTTCCATCCACGAGTGCAGCACCCTCGTCCCGGTACGTATTGACGGCCTCTCGCGGTCGCGTGACGACCTCACCGTAAAACGGGTAATCCCCTTCCGTCGCGCGAACCGTCGCGAGGCGCGTCCGATCGTTTTTGGGAAACAGCGCCATCGATGCGAACGAGATGCGGCGGGAGGTCGTCCCTCCGATCGAGTCGATCACCGTTTCGATCGTATCCGGGAAGGGGCGATCACTCTCCAGACTCAGATCTGCGCCCAGCAGGGTTTTCGCCTCTGCATCGACGGTCGTTTCCAGATTTTCGCCGAACCCCTGAATCGCAACAAGCGCCGCCACGCCGAGGACCATCGCGGAAAGGTACAGCACGAGGCGCTGGCGGCTGCCACGACTGTCGCGCCACGCCATCTTCAGAACAAAAGGACTCATGCAGCAGACGTAATGATGACTAGTTCAACGTTCAGGGTTCAAGGCTCCGAACCTGCCCGCAACCCCGACACTTTCCCACCTTAACGCCTTCCCATCTTACGACCTTCCCACCTTCACACCGCAGTTCACGCTGCCGTCCGCATTTCATCAAGTTCGACGCGGCCCTGGCGCAGGCGAAGCACCCGTCCGGTGCGCTCCGCCAACTCCAGGTTGTGGGATACAAGCACGAGGGTCGTGCCGGCGTTGGCATTCAGGCTGAAGAGGAGGTCTTCAATCGTTTCCGCCGTTTCGACGTCGAGATTACCGGTCGGCTCGTCCGCGAAAAGGATACGTGGCTCGTTAATGAACGCCCGGGCCATCGCGACGCGCTGGCGTTCTCCGCCCGAGAGTTGGGCGGGGTAGTGATCGAGGCGTTCCCCGAGACCGACGCGATCGAGAAGGGCTGCCGCCCGCTCCCTGGCCCCTCGCCGTCCCTGTAGCTCGGCAGGGACCATCACGTTCTCCACCGCTGTGAGCGTCGGAAGAAGACGAAACGTCTGGAAAACGAATCCGACGTACTGATTGCGAACCGCCGCTCGCTCGTCCTCATCCAGTGGCGCGAGGTCGGTCCCGCAGAGCTCGACGGTTCCCGATGTGGGCGCATCCAGCCCCGCGCAGAGGCCCAAGAGCGTCGTTTTCCCGCTTCCGGATGGGCCTACGATTGCGCACGTGCTGCCATCGGGTACGTCGAAGGTGACGTCGTCGAGGACAGTCAATTCGCGTGATCCACTGCGAAACGTTTTGGTCAGATTCGAAACGCGAAGTACGGTACTCATACGCTAGAACGCGGAAAGAGAGAAAGGATGCGGCACACACGGGTGGCGGAAAAGGCATCGTACAGCCGCGAAACCCGCGCCTGTAGCCGGGGTTCAGTGTACGCCTGTCGCCCGAATCCCGTTACAACGCCGTGTCGCAATGCGTGCGAGCCGCCTATACCCGCTCCTCATCCTTGCTGTTCTTGTCATCGCCGGGTGTGGTCAGGATCGTTCCAATCCGTCTCCGGCGGAGCCGTCCGCCTCGGACACCGCAAGCCAGCACGCATCGGAGGCCCCCGCGGCCCCGTCATCCGGCACCACGCAGGTGCTGATCCTCGGCAACAGCATCGCCGCCGGTCTCGGGCTCCCCGATCCGGGCCGGCAGTCGTTCCCTGCACGCCTGCAGCAAAAAGTTGACTCGCTCGGATGGGATGTGCAAGTACGAAACGCCGGCGAGAGCGGCATGACGTCCGCCGGCGGATTGCAGCGGATCGACTGGCTGTTGCAGCAGCCCGTAGATGTGCTCGTCCTGGAGCTGGGCGGAAACGACGGGCTGCGCGGCGTCGACCCGGAAGCCACGAAGAGGAACCTGACGGCGATCATCGACACGACCCTACGCCGCTACCCGGAGGCGAGCGTTGTGTTGGCCGGCATGCAGATCCCCCCGAATCTCGGTCCACAATATACCCGGCAGTTTCGCGAGATCTACCCCTCCGTCGCGTCTCAGTACGACCGCGTCTCCCTCGTTCCGTTCGTCCTTGAGGGCGTCGGCGGCGTCGACTCGCTCATGCAGGACGATGGCATCCACCCCACAATGGAGGGACAGCGCTACGTCGCCGCCAACGTATGGGCCGTCCTTCGCCCGGTTCTCGAAAACCGCCTGGCCCAACCGGAGGACGTGCAGCCGGCTTCGTAACGTACCCGGCTCGTCCTGAATCTCCCCGTTCCGACCCGGCGTGGACGCAACGATCAGCCGCAACGCATCTTACTTCCGAAGCCATCCGATCGATGGGACCCTCCGTTCCCGACTCCGTAGGCGTCATCGTCGTCTCAGGCGGCACGCTCCACTCACTCAACGCCCGTGCCCGCGCCCTTCTCGCGGACGCCCCCGACGCCGATTTTGGCGTCTGTCGCACGGCGACGCGGCTTGTTCTGGAAAACGACGACACCAACATCCCGCGATCGACCTGGATCGCTGACATATCGCATGCCGAGGATCCGACAATTTCGGCCCGACGTCTCCATGTCACGGCCGAACCCGCCTCGGGCGATGTTCGGATCCTCCAGGTTCGGACTGTATCCAGCGTCAACGAGGCCAGGGAACGGCGCGCTGCAGCCGATCATGCCCGCGCCGCGCATCCCATCCGGCGGGCCTTCGCACACGACGCTCGCAACCCTGTCATTGCCGGACAGCTTCAGACGGGCATCCTCGGAGAAGTTGAGGCCGAGGACCTTGCGGAGCGGGCTCCTGCGATCGCGCAAACACTCGACCGGCATCTCTCGACCGCGAGCGACGGCATCGCGATGCTCGCCGACGAGCTCGCGCCGGACCCTGACGATCCCCCTACGGACGTCCTGAGCGTGATCGACTACGTTCGACGGCTGACGCTACCGTATGCCCGGAAACGAAGTGCTACCGTTGAGGCTCGCACCGGTACGACCGACCTCCATACTCAGGCTCCGCTCGTTCCGCTCCGCCGAATGCTGGTAGGTTTTCTCGCGCGCCTCCTGCCCCATGCCGAATCCGGCAACCGCATCGACATTCGGGCGGTCGAAGATGCCGGCGGTCAGCCGATCATCACACTCGTCGCACACGGCCTGCTCCCCACGGCTACGATTGCGCGCGACGCCGTAGACGCCTTGATGTTCGACGCGACGCGATGCGACGTACGAGCCGAAACGGTACCGCATGAGAACAGCACGTGCGTCCGGCTGCACGTTCCTCCCGTGCAAACGCATGCTCCGGCTGAGGCCGTGTAGGTGCGTACGTGGGAAGGTTTGAAGGTGCTCAGAGGGATAGATGCAAGCAAGCACTCGGAACTCAGAACTCGGAACCCTGCCCCCGGACCGATCGCGCTACGCTTCTTTCAGCGCTTTCACTTCGTCCACGATGCCGGCGACGGCCTCTTTAGCATCTGAGAAGAGCATCTTGGTGTTATCGTTGTAAAACAGGTTGTTCGGTACGCCGGAGTAGCCGGGGCTGAGGCTCCGTTTGATAACCACGACCGTCTCGGCCTCGTCCACATTTAGGATCGGCATACCGTAGATCGAGCTACCTTCGTCATCACGGGCAGCAGGATTGACCACGTCGTTCGCGCCGATCACGAGCGCCACGTCCGTCGTCGAAAACTCCGGGTTGATGTCATCCATCTCGTAGAGCCGCTCGTACGGCACGTTGGCCTCGGCAAGGAGGACATTCATGTGCCCCGGCATTCGGCCGGCAACCGGATGGATCGCGTACTTTACCTCGATCCCCTGCTCCTCCAGAAGCTGCGCCATCTCCCGGACCTCGTGCTGCGCCTGGGCCACGGCCAGTCCGTACCCCGGGACGATGACCACCTTCTCCGCGTAGCTCATCAGAATGGCGGTATCGTCCGGGGAGGTCTCATTCACGGTTTTGCCTTCCGGCACGTCCACGCCGGACGAGCCGCCGTCATCGCCGCCAAAGCCGCCGAGCATCACATTTGCCAGCGAGCGGTTCATGGCGTCGCACATAATCACGGTCAGGATGAGACCCGCCGCGCCGACGAGCGTGCCGCTCACAATGAGTGCCGTGTTGTCGAGAACGAACCCGGTCGCAGCCGCCGCAAGGCCGGAGTAGGAGTTCAGCAGGGCCACCACAACCGGCATGTCCGCCCCGCCAATCGGGATCACGAGAAAAACGCCGAGAAGGAGCGCACCCGCGCCGAGCGCCAGAACCGCGTAGAGGACCGGCTCAATCTCCGCGGGAAAACCGCCGGCTTCCAGCGCCATAAAAACGATCGCACCGAAGGAGCCAAGGACGAGGAGCGCCGTCAACGGCCGAAGGCCCGGAAAGGACAGCGGGTTGCCTGAAATCCAGCCCGACAGCTTGCCGTTGGCCACGATGCTTCCGGAAAAGGTGACTGTACCGATCAGCACCGAGAGACCGATGGTAATGGCCGATACCGCGTCGAAGACCGACAGCTCGATCGCGGAGCCTCCGGTGTACTGCGCGATCTCCGCACTTGCCACCAGCGCCGATGCCAGGCCGCCGAACCCGTTGAAGATGGCGACGAGCTCCGGCATGGCCGTCATCTCGACCTTCCGCGCAAGCACCATCCCGATAATGCTCCCGACGGCGACCCCGGCGATGATCATCGGCCAGGACAGCACCTCATACAGGAACAGCGTCGCCACGACGGCGACCAGCATGCCGGCGGATGCCAGCTGGTTGCCGCGCCGGGCGGTGACGGGTGACTGCATCCGCTTCAGTCCGAACACGAACAGCACGGCGGACAGCAGATACGCGAGGTCGATGATAGCGGTTTTCATGGGAGGGGCGATCGCGTAGAGGAGACGAATCTGAGGGGGATACCAATCGGTGCGGCGTCCGACGCTTACGCCGTACCGTTGGTGGGCGTCGTTGCATTCGCGGCATCCACATCCGACGGCGTGCCGTTCTTCTTACGGGCAAACATCTGAAGCATCCGGTCGGTCACCATGAAGCCGCCGACCACGTTAATCGTCGCGACCACCACCGCGCCGAAACCGATCCAGGAAGCCCACGCGTTGCCGGTCATCCCGGCCGCGACCACGGCCCCCACCAGCGTAATGCCGCTGATGGCGTTCGCACCGGACATCAGCGGGGTGTGCAGCGTCTGGGGGACCTTGCTCAGCACCTCGGTCCCGAGGAAGGCCGAGAGCACGAAAATGATGACGTTGTTCAGCATAACAAATCAACGAAGAGTCGTGTGGACGAGCGGTTGGGTGCAATGGGGGTTCGCCTGAACCCGACGACGAGACACGCGGCCGGTCAGGCCTCCTGAGAGAGCATATCGCGGACGCGCTCATTGTGGACCGCTCCGTCGTGCGTCAGGCAGGCGCCATCGAAGATTTCGTCATCGAAGTCGGGCGTGAAGGTCCCGTCGTCGACGAACGCTTCGATGAGGGACGTAATTGTCTTGGCGTACAACTGGCTCGCATGGACCGGCATGTCTGCGGGCAGATTCGTCGGCCCGAGGATGGTGACCCCGTGTTCGACGATCGTCTCGCCGGTCCGGGTGTACGCGCAGTTGCCCCCGTTGGGCGCGGCAAGGTCGACGATGACCGAGCCGGGGGCCATCGCCTCGACGGCTTCTTCCCGGATCAGCAGCGGGGCGGGGCGACCCGGAATGAGAGCTGTGGTAATCACCACGTCCGCATCGGCGATGTGCGGCTGGAGCAATTCGGGCTGACGTTCCTGCTTTTCACGTTCGAGCTCGCGAGCGTAGCCGCCCTCGTCCTCCTGGTCGCCCACGTCGATCTCGAGCTCGACGAACTTGGCGCCGAGGCTTTCGATTTCTTCCCGCGTCGCATCCCGGATATCGTAGCCGAAGACCTTGGCGCCGAGACGCTTCGCCGTCGCGATGGCCTGCAGGCCTGCCACGCCCGCTCCCAGCACGAGAACGTTGGCGGGACGAATCGTGCCCGCCGCCGTGGTCAGAAGCGGAAAGAACTTTGGCAGACGGTCCGCCGCCACGATGGTCGCACGGTAGCCACCCAGCGAACTCATCGCCGACAGCGCGTCCATCTTCTGAGCGCGAGAGATGCGTGGGACCAGCTCCATCGCCAGCGAGGTGACGCCTTTTTCGGCCAGAGAACGGGCAAGACCGGGCTCGTCCAGCGGACGTAAGAATCCGGCGACCACCTGCCCCTCGCGCATCATCGCGATCTCCTCCCCAGACGGCGGACCGACTTTGGCAACCAGATCTGCGCCGAACACCGCCTCGCGATCCGCGATCTGGCAGCCGGCATCTTCGAAGTCCGCATCCGAGTGGAAGGCCGTGTCTCCAGCGCCGGCCTCGACGAGAAACTTGATGCCGTCGACGGATTTGAGCATCCGTTCTGCGATGCTGGGGATCAGAGCGACGCGCGTTTCCCCGGCACCAGATTCGCAGGGAATGCCGATCGTGAGAGCCATGGGCGGAGTGGGAATTCGGATCGGGTGATGAGTACAGAAGGTGTAGACGGGCAAGGCGACATCTCGTTTGCCGCCTGACCCCATCGTTACGGCATTCACACCACACTGCCGCAACACGCTCAACCTGTGAACGGACGATCAAGAAAGGAAGACGAACAATCGTGCGCAAGCAAGGAGCTGGAATGGTTCAAGGTTCAGCGTTCAGAGTTCTGACTTGTTGGTTGCACCGATCGCCGCCTGAGCACCGTTACACTCACACACCTACATACCAAAAAAACGCCCTACCACCAATGCCGGCGATAGGGCGCGGGTGGACCGGAGCATGTGCGAACGCAACCCGGTCGTCGGTCGACGATCTACCCGTGGGTCCGCTCGAATTCCTTCATGAAGGCAACGAGCGCGTCGACGGCCTCTTCGGGGAGCGCGTTGTAGAGGGAGGCGCGCATGCCACCGACGGTCCGGTGGCCACCGAGGCTGAGGAGACCGTTTTCCTTGGCCTTCTTGATAAATACGGGTTCCAGCTCTTCGTCCGTGAGACGGAACGTCACGTTCATCATCGACCGGGAGTCTTCGTCCACCGTTCCGCGGAAGAAGTCGCTGCCGTCGATGGCCTTGTAGAGCTTCTGCGACTTCCGCTGATTGATGGTGTGCATGGCGTCAACGCCGCCGAGGTCATCGAGCCAGCGCAGCACCTTTTCGACCATGTAGATAGGAAAAACGGGCGGCGTATTGAACCGCTTGGCCGCATGCGTCCCGTAGTCGAGCATTGTCGGAAGCGGCTGCTTCCGCTGCTGCAGGAAATCGTCGTGAACGAGCACGATCGTAACACCGGCCGGACCGATGTTCTTCTGTGCGCCGGCGTAGATAAGGCCGTACCCGTCGAGATCCATGGGCCGGCTCAATAGCTCACTGGACGCGTCTGTCACGACCGGCACGTCAAGGTTCGGGTCTTCCGGAAACTGGTTGCCGTTGACGGTCTCGTTCGTCGTGATGTGGACGTACGAGGCATCGGGATCCAGGTCCCATTCGTCTACGGGAGGAACGTGGCTAAAGTCGTCATCCTCGCTGGACGCTGCCACGCGGGCTCCACCGACGCGGCGGGCTTCTTTGATCGCTTTCGTTCCCCACCGTCCCGTGATCACGTAATCGGCCGACCCGTCCTCGGGCAGGAAATTCAGCGGGACCTGGTAGAACTGCATCGACGCCCCACCCTGAAGGAAGAGCACGTGCCAGTCATCACTCAGGCCCAGCAACTTCTTCATGTGCTCGCGCGCCGACTCCTCAATCTTGTCGTATGCGGCAGAGCGGTGACTGATTTCCATCACGGACGCGCCCACATGGTCGTACACAGGGAGCTCGTCCTTCGCCTCCAGAAGCACGGCTTCCGGAAGCACGGCGGGACCGGCGGAGAAGTTGTACTGGCGCTCGCTGCCGTCGGACGGAGCGGACGCCTTCGACGTGGGATCGGTGACTTGCATGTCGACGTGCGAAGTTGATAGGTCGCGAAAATAGAAAATGCATACCGCGCGGTGGGCGGGATACTCCAACCGGTAACATTCACGGTTTACCACCCCGTATGGTCCCGGTTCTACCGCTCTGTGTCGTTTAAAATCGCCCCCCCCTTCACATTTCGAAGTTCACAATTCGTAATTTGAACTTCGCTCTTCGCCATTCGCCCTTCCCCCTGCCATTCATCCTCCGTCCTGTACCGCTCATGACATTTTCGCGCTTTGCCATGTAACGAAGCGCACGAGCCGGGCTCCTGCGCACAATTTGAACGAACCTGCCCGGTCTGCGATGGGTAAGGATCGGCGCCTCGACCGGGATCGGCACCCCGGCTCTCTCTTTTCGTCCTGTGGCCGCTTACCATGTCTACCGCTTCTTCGTCCCCTTCTTCCGCCTCCCCCGACGAGGCCCATAGCTCGGCGCGTCTTTTCGTCATCGGCGCCGTTGTGCTGTTGCTTGCGGGCCTCGCCATCCCCCGGCTGTTCGCGTCGTCGCCGTCCAACGGATCCGGCGGAGGCGGTGACAGCCAGCCGCTCGGGGTGGACGTCCTGGCCGTTCAGCCCTCCCGCGTCACCGAGACGCTGCAGACGAGCGCCACCCTCCGCGCGAATGAGTCGGTGGACCTGACGGCCGAGTCGGCGGGCAAAGTGACGTCGATCCGGTTCGAGGAAGGGGCTCGCGTCGAAGCCGGACAGCTACTGCTCACGATTAACGATGCCGAACTACGTGCGGAGCGAAGCCGCCTGCAGTACCGCCTGGAGCTGGTCGAAGACCGGGAAGAACGGCAGAAGCGACTGCTCGATCGCGGTGGCGTGAGCCAGGAAGAGTACGATGCGGTTGCGAATGAGGTCAGCGTACTTCGAGCCGAGCTCGACCTCGTCGAGGCGCAAATCGAAAAGACGCGGGTTCGTGCGCCGTTCAGCGGCACCGTCGGGCTCCGGAATGTAAGCGAAGGCAGCTACATCTCCCCGGAGACGCCGATCACGACCCTCCAGTCGCTCAATCCGATGAAGGTCGACCTCTCGGTTCCGGAGAAGTACGGGGGCCGGATCGAAACGGGACAAACGGTCACCTTCCAGGTCCGTGGGAGCGACCAGACGTACTCGGCGACCGTCTACGCCATCGAACCGCGCATCGAGCCCTCCACGCGTACGCTACGCCTTCGCGCCCGGGCAGCCAATGACGACGGCTCGCTCCGGCCGGGCGCCTACGCGGACGCCACCCTGCGCCTCGGCACGCGGTCGGACGCGCTCATGGTTCCGACGATGGCCGTCCTCCCCACCCTGGGCGGACAGCGGCTCTTCCTGTTGAACGATGGAGCGGCCCAACCACGAAACGTCACGCTGGGCGTTCGAACCGATTCGACCGTCCAGATCACCGGCGGCATAGTAGCCGGAGACTCGGTCATCACCTCCGGCATTCAAAACCTCCGGGCCGGCCTTCCGGTCACGCCGAACCGGTAAGCACCGGCTCCGTCGCCACGTCTCGCCGCCTTTCGCCTTCTCCGCTGCCCGTCATGTCGCTTTACTCTCTAAGCATTCGACGCCCGGTGCTGTCGACCGTCCTGTCGACGATGATCATCATCTTCGGGGCCGTCGGCTTTTACTTTCTCGGCGTACGCGAGTACCCGGCCGTCAGCCCGCCGGTCATCAGCGTCACCACGGAATACCGCGGCGCAAATGCGGATGTGATCGATTCGCAGATCACCGAGCCGCTTGAGGAGCAAATCAATGGCATCGACGGGATTCGCACGATCAACTCCGTAAGCCGCGCGGGCCGCTCGACCATCACCGTTGAGTTCGACCTCGGGTCAGACCTTGAGCGCGCTGCAAACGACGTCCGGGATCGCGTGTCGCGAGCCCGACGTGTCCTGCCCACCGATGCCGAACCGCCCTCCGTCGCGAAGTCGGACGCAGACGCGCCGCCGATCGTTTTCTTGAACATCAAGAGCGATCAGCGAAACCTGATGGAGTTGACGGAAATAGCGGACAAGCGCTTCAAAGAACGACTTCAGACCATCGAAGGCGTGAGCCGCGTCGACATCTGGGGCGAGAAGACCTATGCGATGCGGCTCTGGTTCGACCCCGGAAAGCTCGCGGCCTACAACTTGACACCGCTCGACATCCGACAGGCTCTCGAGCGATCGAACGTCGAACTGCCCTCGGGGCGCATCGAAGGAGAATCCATCGAACTCACGGTCCGGACCATGGGCCGTCTCGAAACGGTGGAGGACTTCGAAAACCTGATCCTGAAGCAGTCCCCCGGCGGCGAGACGGTCCGGATGCAGGACGTCGGCCGAGCAGAGATTGCCCCGCGCAACATGCGGACGCTGCTGCAACGCGACGGCGTACCGATGGTCGGCGTGGTGCTACGACCCCTTCCGGGCGCCAACTATATAGATATCGTCGACGAATTCTACGCCCGACTCGACCGGATCAAGGCCGACCTTCCGGCCGACCTCGAACTGGGCATCGGGTTCGACAATACCGACCCAATCCGTCAAAGCATCGACGAAGTACAGCAGACGATCTTCCTCGCGTTCCTGCTGGTCGTCTTCATCATCTTCGCCTTTCTCCGGGACTGGCGCTCGACCCTGATCCCGCTCCTTGTGATCCCGGTGGCGCTGATTGGCGCGTTCTTCGTCATGTACATGGCGGGCTTTTCGATCAACGTCCTGACGCTCCTTGCGATCGTCCTTGCGATCGGGCTCGTGGTCGATGACGCCATTGTGGTGCTGGAGAATATCTACACGAAAATTGAGGAGGGGAAACCGCCGATCGAGGCGGGGATCGAAGGCACGCGCGAGATCTTTTTCGCGGTCGTCGCGACGTCAATCGCCCTCGTCGTGATCTTTACGCCGATCGTCTTCATGGGCGGCCTGACCGGTCAACTCTTTCAGGAATTCGGCCTTGTCATCGCCGGAGCCGTGGCCATCTCCTCCTTCGTCGCCCTGACGCTCACCCCGATGCTCTCGTCGCGACTCCTGAAGCAGCGTGATGAGAAACCGTGGATTTACCGAACGACGGAGCCGTTCTTTCGCGGACTCACCGACGGGTACCGGCGCACCCTGAACGCCTTTATGGAGGTGCGATGGATCACCGGGATCGTCCTCGTAGCGGTGATTTCACTCACGGCTATGTACTGGTGGAGCCTGCCGCAGGAGCTGGCACCGCTGGAAGACCGGAGCGGCGTCCGGCTCTTCGCGACCGCCCGGGAAGGCGCAACCTATAATTACATGGACGGCTTCGTCGACCGGCTCATCTCCACCGTCAATGACGTCGTTCCGAAAGAAGATCAGACGGCAATCATCACCGTCACGTCGCCCGGTTTCGGGGCGTCTACCTCCGTCAACTCGGCGTTCGGGTTTGCACGATTCGTCGATCCGGAGCAGCGGGAGACGTCACAGATGGAGTACGCCAACCGGTTGCAGGCGGCCGTCTCTAAGCTGGAGGGTGCACGCACGTTTGTCTCGCAAGAACCGACCATCTCGGTCGGTTTCAGCAGCGGCCTCCCCGTTCAGTACGTGCTGCAGGCCCCGAGTGTGGATCGCCTCCGCGACGTGCTGCCGACCTTCCTTGAGCGCGCCGGCGAACAGCCGGAACTCGCCTTCGTGGATGTCGACCTCAAGTTCAACAAGCCGGAACTGCAGGTCCAGATCGATCGCGACAAAGCCGATAACGTGGGTGTTTCCCCGCTGAACGTGGCACAGACGCTTCAACTGGCGCTCGCCGAGCAACGCGTCGGCTACTTCGTTCGCGACGGTGAACAGCGGGAGGTGATCGCCTCGGTCGAGAAGTCGCGCAGCGACGAACCGGTGGACCTGACCGGCCTGTTCGTCCGAACAGCGTCGGGCGAGCCGATCATGCTGGACAACCTCGTGACTGTCTCGGAAGAGGCGACGCCACCCCAGATCTACCGCTTCAACCGGTACATGTCGGCTACCGTCAGCGCACGTCCGGCCCCGGGGTACACGATCGCCGACGGCATCACGGCGATGGACCGCGTGGCGGCCGACGTACTCGACCCCTCGTTTTCGACGGCACTGGACGGACAGTCGCGCGACTTCCAGGAAACCTCGAACCAGTTGCTGTACGTGTTCGGACTCGCCATCATCCTCATCTATCTGGTGCTGGCCGCGCAGTTTGAGAGTTTCCGCGACCCGCTTATCATCCTCCTGACGGTTCCGCTGGCCATGGTCGGCGCGCTCTTCGGTCTCGCCGTGTTCGGCCAGACGCTGAACATCTTCAGTCAGATCGGCCTCATCATGCTCGTGGGTCTGGTCGCGAAAAACGGCATCCTGATCGTGGAATTTGCCAATCAGCGCAAGGCGGCCGGTCTCTCCATTCGAGAGGCAATCGAAGAGGCCGCGGTGGCGCGCTTCCGCCCCATTCTGATGACGGCTCTTTCGACGACGCTCGGCGTCCTCCCGCTGGCCCTTGGACTCGGCTCCGGCGCCCAAAGCCGGGTCCCAATGGGCGTCGCCGTTATCGGCGGCCTCGTGATCGGTACCCTCATGGCCCTGTACGTCATTCCCGCAGCCTACTCGTATCTCACCAGCGAAGATGCGGGACCCGTGCTCACGGCAACCGATGCGGCCGAGGTCGCATCGGGCGGAAACGGCACTGCCGGCGACGGCATCCCACCCGACGGCGTGGACTCGCCCCGGCCCGAGACCGAGCGTGCCGAGAGCGACTGATCGCCTGTCGCTCCACGCGTTGCCCTACCGATCAGTGTGGCTCCACGGTCGCACGACATGCGTACGAGCAAGCCTCGCGCCGGCCCGTTATGGTGTGCCGGGAATGGGCGCACCAAGCCCTGCCCGCTGGCTGTATCCACTCATCCTCCCACCTCTTCCCTATGCGTATCCCTTTTGGCGTCGGTCTCCTTCTTGCCCTGCTGAGCAGTGTCGGTGCGCCAACGACAACGGCGCAGACCTCTTCCCCCGACACGCTGTCGCTGGAAGCGGCCGTGCAAGAAGCGCTAACCGCCAACTATGACGTTCAGGTTGCGCGCAACGATGCCACGATCGCGGAGAACAACGTCACCCGTGGCAACGCCGGCTATCTGCCTCGGGCCACCGCCAACGGCCGGGCGTCGCAGTCCGTCGCCAACTCTACGGTCGAGTTCGGCGGAACAGAGCAGAGCGACAGCGGGGTCGTGTCGACCCGTTACAACGCGGGAGCCGAGGCGCGATGGACCCTTTTCGACGGATTTCGTCGGGGAGCCACGTATGACCGATTGAAGGCGGAACGAGATCGCCAGCAGTCAGCCACCCGAGAGCAAGTCGAGCTCGTCGTCGCCGATGTCGTCGTGGCCTACTCCGACGTCGCTCGCCTTCAGCAACAGGTCGACGTATTCGACGAGGCCGTCGGGATTTCCGAGGAGCGGCTTCGCATCGCGCGGCTCCGCAAAGACCTCGGGTCCGCCTCCGACCTGGAGGTTCGCCAGGCTGTGGTCGACCTCAACACGGATCGAGCCGACCGGCTCCGCGCCCGGGCAGACCTCATTACGGCACGAGCCCAACTGGCCCGGTTGCTGGGGCGCACCGTGACGGAGGGCCCGCCGGTGTCGCCGACCGTAGACCTTAACCAGGATCTACAGGAAGAGCGGCTTCGCGACATCGCCGCCGAACAAAGCCCCGCGCTTCGTCAGGCCGACCAGGCTGTACGAGCCGCGCGCGAAGAAGTCGCCGAGGTGCAGAGTGACTGGTTCCCAAGCCTTGACCTGTTCGGCGGCTACTCCTACTCCCGCACGGAAAACGGCGCCGGCGCCTTTCAGTTCAACGAGGTGTCGCAGTTCGAATACGGCGCCGCGCTCGCGTTCACGATTTTCGACGGCTTCGAGCGGCAGCGTCGCGTCGAGAATGCACGGGTTCGCGTCCAGACGGCCCGGTACCTTCGGTCGGATGCCGAAGCGCGGCTCTCGGCGGAAATCACCGGGGCGTTTGAGCGGTACGGAAATCGCGTCGCCGTGGTGGACCTCGAGCGCGAAAACGTATCGGCCGCCAGCGCGAATGTAGATGTCGCTCTCGAACGCTTCCGACTCGGGACCATCACCTCCGTGGAGCTGCGCGAAGTTCAACAGCAGCAGATCCGGGCAGAGAGTCGTCTGCTTGACGCGCGCTTCGAGGCGAAGCGAGCCGAAACGGAACTGCTTCGCCTAACCGGCCAATTGGTCGACTAAAGACCGACTACCCGCATGGCCGTCGGGCAGCATCGATCCGTTCCGGAGGATGCCCGGCCTCGACGGTCGACGAATCGCAATCTCAACCGGCCCACGTTAACGATCGGAAGCGGGAAGCGTAACGCTCTGGATGAGAACGGAAGCAACTGTGACGGTTTCGCACATCTGACCGCGCGGACACAATACGCGACCCCATGCACACGTATGTTCGGCGCGGTGATGCATGGCCAACTCCGCACACTCACTCATTTCCGATTCCCACTGCTACTATGTTTACTCGTTTCGCTACCCGCACGCTTGCGGTCGCTGCTGTCCTTCTTCTGTTCGCCGTTCCTGCCCAGGCGCAGGAGATGGACGAGAAACCGGGCACCATTGTCGAAATCGCGCAGAGCAACGATGACTTCTCTACGCTCGTCGCGGCACTGAAAGCCGCCGGACTCGTTGAAACTCTCTCCGGCGAAGGTCCCTTCACGGTGTTCGCTCCGACGAACGCCGCCTTTGAGAAGCTGCCCGAAGGCACGCTCGACAACCTGCTGAAGGAAGAGAATAAAGCCCAGCTCACGGCCATCCTGACCTACCACGTCGCGCCCGCGAAAGCGATGGCGGAGGACGTTGTCGGCATGGAGGAAGCTCCGACCGTTCAGGGCCAGCCGGTCCAGATCATGGTCGAAGACGGCACCGTGATGCTGCAGGGCGACAACACGGCAACGGTCACGATGACCGACATCCAGGCCTCCAACGGCGTAATTCACGTCATCGACACGGTGCTGATGCCGCCGTCGGGTGACGACATGGAAGACAAGGAAATGGAAGACGAGGGCCGGTAAACGCCCCATCTCATCCAGCGCGACGGTCCGATAGGAACGTAGTGCCCGATTGTGACGGGACGCCGGGAAACTGGCGTCCCGTTTTTTGTTAGGCGGTCACTTCGTGATGGGCAGAGCCGGACGTTTCCGGTTGCTGATACAGATGTTCGACAATGACCATGTGCGGAAGAGTCATCACGCTGATCAGAATGAACAGGAGCGCGATCATCTGATCCTGGAGGCCGAATGACTGCGTAGCTGCGTACAGCCCTCCAAGGCCGACGAACGAAACCACCGTGTAGAGCGCTGCCTTTCGGTAAAACCCGGGAAGCGATGTCGGCTCACCGCGTCGGTTGAAGAAACGCACCAGTTCGAGGATATGACCCAGCGAATGCCAGAGGCCGAAGTACACCGCGAACGCGACAAGTGGGTGTACAGTCAGGAACAGCGCCGAGAGCGCGGCGACGTTGATGAACTCGCGCCACCATGCGTCCGGCCGTTCAGCGGCCAGGGGACGGACTGCGGCCAGCACGATCACATGCTGCGCGATCAGCGTTGCACAGACCCAGGCGCCGTGCGTGGCGACGTACGGCCATGCGGAGACCTGCACACCGGCAATGGCGTCAAAAATGGGATCGACGATGCCGGGAAAGGCAGCGATCGGGAGGCCCACGAGGAGAAGGCCCCGCGACAAGTACGTCGCCCGGCCCGACACCGGTGGAAGCGACCAGTACGCCAGGTCCGCCTGCCCGAAGTGGTACATGGTCATGAGCAGAAAGGCCGCGAGGCACCAGGCCGGCAGAACCAGCCAGAGCGCACCGTAGATCGCCATCATCGCAAGGTAAAACCCATAGAACCGCGCCTGATCGCCAAGCGATGACGACAGCCCGTACAACCGGGCGGCGACGATATGGTCGACAGCGCCGTGGGGAATGCCCGTCACGACGACAGCGATCATCAGGATCGAGAACGCGACCGGCCCGAGGGACAGACCGCCCCAAAGACCGAGAGCCGCACACCCCAGGGTGACGCCCAGGACGGCCAGGTAGATAGCCGGGGAACGGAGCGTCGCTCCGTGATCATGGGCCGATACGTCAGGGTCAGTCACAGGCATACAGATAAGGGAGAATACTACGGAATACGGAAAGGTACATCGCTCAGGCGGATCCGTCCACCGCATTTACGGACGCGTTACGAAGGTGTGTGTTGAATCCGCAAAGCCATGATTTGATGCAAGAAATCCGCTGCAACCGCGGCCTGTTTTCCCGGAATCCGGTCGTTGACTGCCCGCTTGGGGATTCCCCTCTGAACACTCCAATTGATCCCGCGTTGTACATGGTCGACATTATTGCGAATCCTGCGATATCTGACCAACTAACCGAGGACCATCGTGGCACAGGCGAAAAAAGGAGACGAAGTCCGCGTTCATTATACCGGAAAACTTGAGGACGGTACCGTATTCGACACGTCCGCCGACGGCGAGCCGCTGAGCTTCACCATCGGCGAGAACCGCGTCATTCCGGGGTTTGAGCAGGCGGTTCTTGGCATGGAGCCCGGCGACTCGAAGACCGAGGAGATCGAGCCGGATCAGGCGTATGGTTCCCACCGGGAAGACATGGTGATGGAACTGGAGAAAACGCAGATCCCGGACGAAGTGGATCCGGAGGTTGGCCAGCAGCTGCAGCTCCGCCTCGACAACGGTCAAACCGTTCCGGTGCTTATTACGGCACTGGGCGAAGAGACGGTTGAAATCGACGCCAATCACCCGCTTGCGGGACGGACCCTGACGTTCGAAATCGAACTCGTAGATATCTCCGAGAACGGTGAGAGCGGCGAGGGTGGAAATATTGTGACGCCGTAAGACGTCCCTCGATCAGCGGTCCCAAGCTGACAAAGCGCCTCCGTGTTCATACGCGGAGGCGCTTTTTTATGTGCGTGCCACATGTTTGTGTGCATGCCGCATGGCAATGCGTCAGGGGTACCCGATGATGGAGTGGCGCGGATGGGCGGCGCTACCGCCGGCGCCATGTATCTGCGTACTCCGTCTCACCACGAGCGGCGTACAAGGTCGCGAGAGCACTCGTCGTTGGCGCAACATCGAGGGTCGGCACACCGCTCGTCGCAATCAGCCCGTCGTAGGCGTCCCGAAGCAACGGCTCGGCCTCATCGTACCGTTCTTGAATCACCAGGGCGCGTCCAAGGCGAGATGAGAGCACATAGATGTATGGATGCGGGTCGGCAAATCGCTCCTCGAAGATCTCCAGGGCGCGGCGAAGCCGCTCCTCCGCGCGTTGAGCAGCTATGGTCGTTTCTTCCATCAGATCGAGATCTGCAAGCGCACCGAGCGTCCTCGCGACGCGTGTCTCGTTCAAGCCGGCACCTTCCCGACGGACGTCCAGCGCCGTCCTCAGGGTGTCCCGAGCCCGTGGGAGGTCTCCCCGATCGGTCAGAAACAGACCGTAATCGTGGAGCACGTCCCCGTACGCCGCGTGATGCACGCCCACGGACCCCGCCGTGAGGTCGATCGCTTTTGAAAACAGAGAGTCTGCCGCCTCAAACTGGCCGTCGCGGTAGAGGGCTTCCGCCAGGTTGTGGTGCGCAACAGCAATCCGCGGATGTCCGGGATCATAGATCTCCGTTTTCATATCCAGCGCCGTCTGCAGGTGCGGAATGCCCTCTCCTGCACGGAGTGCATCGGTCAGGATCCCACCCAGGTTCGAGTGGCCCATCGCGATCTGTGGGTGCGGTGGGTCATGCGCCGAGCGCTGAAACGAGAGCATATCTTCGGCGAGCGGGACGGCCTGTGCATACCGCTCAAGGTTCTGGTACAAGACAGCCAGGTTGTTCTGGCTCATCGCCGTCCACTCATCGGCCTCTTCCGGAAGCTGGGAACTGATTTCTACCATTCGCTCCTGCATGGGAACGGCTTCTGCCAGTCGCCCCTGCTTGCTGATGGAGAGCGCGAGCGCGTTCAACGCGCCGGCCACGTCGGGGTGCACCTCCGTGCCGTGGAGCTCCCGCTCCATCTCATAGGCCTGCCGGAGAACGTCCTCGGCCTCCCGAAAATTCGACTGACGCCACCGAAGAACCCCGAGGTCGAAGAGCGCCTGTGCCACCTCCGGCGTGTCGCCCGACGCCTCGCGCTGCGTCATTAGGCTCGCCATCAGCAGCTGATCGGCCCGATCGTATTCGCCGAGATCGGTGTAGACGCGACCGATGACGCGCTGTAATTCCGCCTGCACAAGCGGCTGGTTGCGGAGCGTATCCACCCGCTCCTCGCCCCGCTGCAGCAGGGTGCGGGCGGTCAGATCCAGGCCCGGGTTCTGGTCCGGGTCGCTTGCCTCAAAGAGGTCGACCAGGAACGTCGTGACGGCCTCCGACTTCGCGAGCTCCTGCTCCACCTGTGCCTGCGCTTCCTCTGCCCGGGCCTGCGCCTGCTGTGCTCGCTGGCCCTGCCATACGGCTAAGCCCAGACCGACGACGATGGCGAGGATCACCGCCGCACTCGCTGCCACTCCGATCGCGTGACGTTGCACGAAACGCGTGGCACGATACCTCACGGAGTCGGGCCGTGCCGAAACGGGTCGCCCCTCCAGGTAGCACTGAATGTCGTCAACGAGCTTGGCGGCACCGTCGTACCGGCGGTCGGGCTCCTTGCGGAGAGCCTTTAGAATGATCGTGTCAAGGTCCCCCCGAAGCGTTCGGCGTAGATCCGACCGGGTCGTGCTTCGAGCCTCTACGAGGTCGGCCCCTGTATCCGTTGCCGTCGCCGTGCCGGCCACCGCGGACGGGGGCCGCGGCTCCGACTCCAACACGCGGCGCTCTACCCCCCGGGGATCCGAGTCTTCCGACGTCGGATCGTCATGCGGTCGAACGCCGGTGAGCAATTCGTAGAGCACCACCCCCAATCCGTACACGTCCGTAGCGGTCGTGACGGTGTCCCCGCTAACCTGCTCCGGCGCGGCGTAACCCGGCGTTAGGATGGGGCGACCGGTGCGCGTCAGACCGGCCTCGTTGTCTTCGAGGAGTTTCGCGATACCGAAATCGAGCAGCTTTACCCGTCCGTCCGTCGACACGTATACGTTGGAGGGCTTCAGGTCACGGTGAACAACCAGGTTCCGGTGCGCATGTGCAACGGCCGTTCCGACCGTCGTGAACAGTTCGAGGCGCTCGCGGACGGAAAGGTGCCGCCGATCGCAGTAGGCGGTGATCGTCTCCCCTTCGACGTATTCCATCGCCAGAAACGGCGTGTCGTCGGGCGTCACACCGGCGTCGAGAAGGCGCGCGATGTTCGGATGCTCCAGCCGCGCAAGGATCCGCCGCTCGACGAGGAAGCGCTCTACCCGGTCCGGTGCAGCAACGGCGTTCCGAACCACCTTAAGCGCAACGCGGCTTCCGACGTCCGTACGCTCTGCCAGAAAAACCCGCCCCATTCCGCCGCGACCGAGTTCCTCCCTCACGGTGTACGGCCCGATCCTGGCGCCTTTCTCCACGCCATTGCCGGCCCGCTCCAGGAGGGGCGTCTCCAGCCGGTCTCCATCTCGGGCGTCGGCCTCCAGCAGGGCCTTCACCTGCTCGCGAAGATCCGGGTTCTCGCATGCCTCGCGTAGAAAGGCATGGCGTTCGGTCTCTTCGATGGCGAGTGCATCATGGAAGAGCCGCTGAACGCGTTTCCATTCGTCGGGAGTCATAGGTGAACACAATGCGAGAGAGGGGGCGGAAAGGGATGCGGGGTGCGACCGTCAGTCGGCGAGCTGGGCTGCAAGCCAGGCCCGGGCGGCACGCCAGTCGCGGTAGACCGTCGGCTCGGAGATGTCCAGGGCGGCGGCGGTCTCGGCGACGGTTAGCCCTGCAAAAAATCGGCACTCCACGATCCGCGCCTGTCGCTCGTCCAGCTCGGCCAACCGGTTGATGGCGTCATCAAGGGCCAACAGCTCCGCGTCGTCGACCGGACGCGCGTAGAGGTTGTCGTCAAAGGACACGTCGGGCCCCTTTCCTCCTCGCTTGTCTGCCTGTCTCCGGCGGGCTGCATCAATGAGAACCTGCCGCATGGCCCGCGCCGCCACCCGAAAAAAATGCGATCGGTCGTTCCACTCGACATCGGACGGGACGAGTTTCTCGTAGGCCTCGTGCACAAGACCGGTCGTATCAATCGTTGCGTTGCTGCCGCCGCGACGAACCGACCGGGCCAGTTCTCGAAGCTCATCGTACACCATGGGGATGAGCGCATCCAGCGCATCATCGTCTCCATCACGGGCGGCGTGCAGGAGTTGTGTGACCGGGGAGGAGGATGAAGACATCTACGACGTGCTTCCTGTAAACAAGTATGACAGTGTTTAAAACTAACGCATTAAGCATACAAATGTACAGGACAAGAGACACGGTCCCGACAGGATCGTATCGTTCCACCACACTGTCAGTCGCCGTCCGGTTCTAGTCGACGTGTAAAGCCTATCGAAGGATCCGGGAGACAGTCATCCATCGACGCATGGACCGACCCTACAATCTACGACGCGATGATAGAGTCCGCGCCGACTTTCCGTATGTATAAGTACAGTCCATCAAGTCGAGCGTTGCGTATTGTCGGGACCGACCGGGAAGCCGCGTTTCCGTTTGCAAAGAGAAGTGGATAACGGCCCTCGCATTCGGCCGTTTGCGGCCCCGGTTACCGGAGATCCTTCTCCACCCGACTGCACGTCGCAGTTTCACGACGTACCATTGTGCCTCTCATGCGCCTCGGAACAGCTTACATACGGAGGGTCCGCTCGAACGTCGACGGCCGGCGAATGCTGGCAGCGGTTATGCTTGCTCTGTTTTTCGGGACCGTCGGCATTCCCGAAGCGACGGCACAGATCCGATTCACTCCACCGCCGGGTGCGAACGCGATCCCCTCGAACACGTCTCCGGATCGGGCCCCTCGCGCGTCGACCGGTTCGATGAGGTCCGACTCCGCCGCGGTGTTCATCGCCGCAGAGCGAAGGCACCGATCGCTACGTGCACGCCCATCGTTCCGCGTGCAGGAGTTTCTGCCAATCCCGCTGTCTCTTCCACCGCTCATGGTCATGCCCGGCCCGATCACCGCAACAAGGGCAACTCCATCCACAGATCGAGGGCGTCGCCACAGGATTGATCCGGACGTCACCATCTACGGAGATAACGCGGCGCGACCGTCCTCCACTTCTGGTCCGCCGGAGTGATCTGCCGGAATCTTGTGAATGGGAGCACGCCAATCGTAGGTTGGAGGTCCATCACTCCTTCGCCGCTACGCCGCTCCGACATGACGTTCGACAATGCTCTTGTATGGATCACCGGCGCCTCCTCGGGCATCGGAGAAGCCTGTGCGTACGACTTCAGCCGGCGAGGGGCCCGATGTATCCTCTCGGCGCGGCGGGAAGACGCGCTTCAGGACGTTCGCGAACGATGCGCGCGGCCGGATGAGCATCTCGTGCTCCCGCTCGACCTGTCCGACACCGATTCCATCGACGCCGCAGCCGAGCGCGTCCGCGGGGATGCCGGTGCCATTGACCTCATGCTTCATAATGCCGGCATCAGTCAGCGAAGCCTGGCCCGGGAGACGGAGGACAGCGTCGTACGGCGACTGATGGAAGTCAACTACTTTGGCACCGTCAGACTCAACCAGGCAGTGCTTCCGCAGATGCTCGCCCGCCAGCAGGGACACATCGCGGTCGTGACCAGTCTTGTCGGGAAGTTCGGCACGCCGCTGCGCTCCGGCTATGCCGCCTCCAAACACGCACTCCATGGCTACTTCGATTCGCTTCGCGCCGAGGTTTTCGACGACGGCATCCGCATCACCCTCGCGTGCCCCGGTTTCATTCGAACCCAGGTCTCGAACAACGCGCTGACGGCCGACGGCACGGCACAGGGGACGATGGACGACGCCCAGGCGTCCGGCCTCCCCCCCGGCGACTGCGCCCAGGCCATCGCCGCGGCCGTCATGGACGAAAAAGACGAAGTCTACATCGGCGGACGCGAAGTGGCCGGCGTTTACCTCAAGCGTCTCTCGCCAACGCTGTTCAACCGGTTTATCCGATCGGTCAGTGTGGTGCGGTAAGGAATGCGTGCGAAACGATCCGGGGACTCGCCAAGCGGTTGTGAGTGCCGAGTTGTGAGTGCGGAGTGCCGAGTGCCAAGTTCCGAGTTCCGAGTGCCGAGTTGGGGTGTCGGGGATCGTGCTGGGTTATCGAGTGCTTCTTTTCAGCTGTCAACTTTGTTTGAGCTGCCGGATCAGCCCCGCGACTAGTTTAATCGTCTCTTCTGTGGCGGAAAACGCTGCGTCAAAGGTGCTTTCGGAGATATAGCCGGCGTCGAGTGCAACGAAGAGTTGGCTCTGCAATTCGACGGCCGACCCTTTGGCGTACGTAAGAAATCGAAGGAACTCACGAGGTTGGTGCCGTCCGAATCCTTCCGCGATGTTCGACATCACCGATACAGCAGCACGCTGCATCTGATCACGCAGCCCAAAGTCCTTCGAAAGAGGCGGTTTTCCCGTCAGTCGATAGATTCTTGCTGTCAACCGTCTTGCATGTTTCCACGCGTGCAGATCCCGGTACGATTGAATTCCCATTCTAGAAGGTAGCTTGCCACAAAGGGTCTACCTTCTTAGACGTCCTCGCGCCCGGTTTCATAACGTCAAAAAAGTGAAACGCACACACCCCCCGACCCTCGGTACTCAGCGCTTAGCACTCAGCACCCGGAACCCAGTGACTCTCAGTTCCGCGGAATCACGTACAATTGCGTCTGCCGGCCGTTGAGATAGCGAACAGAGGATTCGTCCAGGATGGCGTCTTCTTCGAGCATGATCCGGATCTTTTGGCCGTCCCATTCGGGAATCGCGACCCGCGCATTTAGCTCGATCGAGTAGGCCGTGTTCGCGTAGAGCGGGTGATCGCCCCGTCCTGGGACACCGCCCTGCTGGTCCCAGAGGCCGATGAGCGGGCCGGCACCGTGCCCGTGAAACCCGATCGGATGCGTGTAGACGGTGGCATCGATGCCCTCCGCGTCTGCAGCTTCCAGCGTCGCCTCGAGCACCTCATTCCCCGTTCGCCCCACCTGCATCTCGTCCGTCAGCAGATCCTGGAGGCGATTGCCGACACGGAGCGCCTCGTTCAACCCTTCCGGCGGAGCCGACTCTCCCGGGCGCAGCACGTAGGCATGCTGCTGGGTGTCCGTGTTCAGGCGCAGGTAGTTGATGCCGACGTCGATGTGGATCAGGTCCCCGGGCAGGATGGTCGCGGCGGCATCATCGGACGAGAAGTCGTTGTCCGCCCCCATCCCGCGGCGTTGAATGGACACGCTCGGGTGAAACCACGTCGTCAGGCCCAAGGCCCGGATCCGGTCGCGATACCACCACTGCACGTCCTCCGTCGTCGTGACGCCGGGCTGGATCACCTGCCCGCTGAGGCCATCTGCGATAATGGCATGGGCGAGCCGGACAATCTGCGGGTAAACCTGGAGTTCCTCCTCCGACCGCGTCTCCAGCCATCCCACCGCAAGCTTCTCCCCGCTCACGATGCGCTGCCGCAACTCCGGCGATAACGCCTCGCGCATCTGGTCAAACTCGGTGTCCGTCATGCCGTCTGCCAGGGCAAACGTTTCCGACCGGTTGACGGCAATGCGTTCCGGGCTGCGATTTTCGATCAGCGCCGCGAGGCGTGCCCACTGATCCGGCTGCTGGCTCTTGTCCCACGCAGTTTCGAAGAACCGCCCGACGTCGTACCGCGCGATAGCGAGCCGGTCCACGCCCTTCTCCGGTCCCCGGTCGTGGAAAACCAGAATCGTGCGTCGGCGGGCCGCCTGCCATGTGGCGGGCAGCATCGAGCGAATGACCGGGTCTTCATTGTACTCGCGCGCACTCACGACCCACATGTCGATGCCTTCCCGTCGCATCAGCATCGGAACGAGCTCGTCGAGTCGGGTCTCCAGCCACCGGTCCACCACCTCGGCACGCTCCCGCATGGGAAGGACAATGGGCTCCGTCGGATCCATCGGGGCGGACGCCTCGGGGGCGTAGTCGGCCGGGATGGACGCCGGCTGCGCGTGCAGTTGCGGTACGATCACAAACAAACCAAGGAGCAGAACGAGAAGGCGCGTACCGGCAACCAGAAAACGAGACATGCGATCAAGCGAACGTGTGGGAGAAAAACCGGACGGTGACCAATGTATCTGCTCTGAGCATCAGGGGCAACCGCGCGTCGCGGGACGGCACGAACAACGAAAAACGCCGGCTCGGGGACACATGTCCCGGGCGAGCCGGCGTCTTCTTCGATGTCGACCGCCGGATCATCCTTCACCCCGGGGCCTCGAGTCACAGCGCCGTGACTACTTCAGTTCATACGTCACGCGGCCGAGGATCAGACGCCCGATCTGCGGCGCCCCGACGAACTCCCGGTGTTCGTTGTCAAACACGTTCTCCGCGGTGACGTCGAACCGGAGCCCGTTGTCGAGCGCATACCCGACGGAGGCGTCCACCAGCATGTACGAGTTGACGTCGCCGATGTACGGGCCGCTCTGTACGGGGAAGCCGTCCACATACTCCCCACTCGCACCGAACATCCATCCGGAATCGAAGCGGAAGGTCAGGCCGGACTTCATCTTGAACGACGGCGCATTCAGTGCGACGCTCAGCTGCTCGTTCGCCTCGTCGAGCTCTTCGTTGGTGAAGAACTCATCGCTGATGAAGGAGAAGCTCGCGAACCACTCGGCGACATCGGCCGGCGTGTACACGATGCTTCCTTCAAGTCCCCAGTACTCCACCTCACCGAAGTTGCGATAGCTGAGGAAACCACCCACCTCCTGCACACCCGGTCCGGTCGGCGCGTTGAACAGCGACGCCGCGTCGTCGGGTTGAACGACGGCCGACGGGGTGCCGCTGACCGTGGTCGCGAGCAGACCATAAACCTGATTTCTCGATCGTAGACTCGTTTCATCCACGATCTGATCGACGAGGTCCAGGGCCTGCTGACTCCCTTCAACCGTCGACCGAATGTTCGTGAAGGCGAAGTTCTGCTCGAGGAAGACGAACGGTGACTGCTGGCGAAGCGGGCCGATGAAGTTCTGCTTCTGCTCGAAGTATCCCGCCATCTCGACTGAGACACGGTCGAATTGGCCCTTGTAGCCGAGCTCGATGGTTTGGGTCATAGTCTGTCCCAACGGCTCGATGTCGACCGGTGCAGAAACCGGATCGTAGCCGAGCCGGGCATCGTCGTTGAGGAGTCCGAGCACGACTTGACCGTTGTCTTCGCTCGCTCGAATGTTGCCGTCTGCATTACTTGCGAGCTGCACAAGGAGCTGATTGAACGTGTCCAGATTGCCGCTACCGAGCGCTTCGGTGAGCGCGGTCGAGAGGTCGCCGGTTTCTTTCTGGGACTCGAAAAAGGCCACCGCCGCGCGGTAAACCGGCGCCACCGGATAATCGCTCAGCGAAACCGGATCGCGGAAGCCGATACCCGGCCGTGGCGTCGTGTTTGGGACGAAGAAGCGGACGGCGGGATTCGGGGTCAAGCTTCCGCGGTTGGAACGGAAGGTATCGAAGCTGAAGCCGTCGACCGCGCCGATGCCGCGCAGCACCACGTTGTACTCGCCGAGCTGAGGATTGCTGAAAATCGTCCGGCTCCGTGCCTCAATGTCAAGGAAGTAGTTCTTCGTCTGCGGCGCGGAGTACGACCGGTTATAACTCACGCGCATGCTGTTGCCCGGAGCGAAGCGGTACACCACAGCACCGCGAGGGGAGCCGCGGAGCTGTTCGGTGACGTTATTGTAGTCGCCCCGAAGCGCTGCCGTGAAGTCCACCTTTTCCCCGAGCGAGAAGGTGGCCTGGGCGTAGGTGCCGTACTGGTTGATGGCATCCCGCCCCTCGAACCGTCCGGTGACCGTTCCCCCGGTGCGCGGGCGAACGAGATCAGCGTCAATCCCAACCGTCAGGTCTGCTGCCAGACTCGGGACCGGGGTGTTGTACTGAAGCTGACCGTTCCACTGAAACGACTCATCGAAGAGTTCATCACCGCTTCCGTAGACGTACGAATTGGCGCCGCTGTCAAGGGCGTTATAGTACACCTGGCCAAAGAAACCACCCTGCCGGACGCGCAGCTGGCCGTATCGGTACCCGTACATGTCCGACTGGATCGTGCCGATACCGGACTGCACCACGCTCTTTCCGGCGCTGTACCCACCGTCAAGTGAGATCCGCGTGTCGGCGCTGGGCCGCCACTCCACCAGTCCGGATGTCGACAGAGAGCGGTGGTCCTTCTCCCGACGGAGGCGGAAGTCGGCCGAGCCGTCACCGTTGAAATCGCTGACGAAGGTACGGCGACCCGCCGGAACGTCCGACCGATCGGAGTAGATGCGGTAGTCCTCGATCTCGGCTGCGTCCTGCGGATCGTCTGGATCCAACATCCACTCATCGGCCCGTGCATACCGCCCGGTCACTTTGAAGCCGAAATCGTCGACAAAGCCCGCGGCTCTCATCTCCGCACCAGCATACGCGCGCGTCCCGCCGATGGCGGACACCGTCACGCTCGGATCCTCGAAGGGGTCGCGGCTAAAAAAGTGCACCACGCCGTTCGCCACGCCGGGCCCATACAGGGCAGAGCCCGGTCCGCGCACGACTTCGACGCGCTCGACGTCAACCGACGGGAGCGGCATGATGGCGAACAGGTTGGCGTCCAGTCCGGGCACGGCCGCCTCCCGGTAATCCGTCAGGACGTAGGTGTCGCCGCTGAAGGCGTTGTTGAACCCGCGCAGCACAAGCTCGCGGCTGTTGACGCCCGTCCGCGCAACATCTACACTCATCGCTTCGCGCACGGCCCCCACTGGCGACGTCGTCACCTGCTGCTCCACGTCTTCGCGGGCAACGACCGAGATCGATGCCGGAGCATCGAGAATCTTCTCCTGACGACGAGAGGCAGAAACGACGACCTGCTCGAGCGACTGGCTCTCCAGCGCAAGCTCGATGGTGACGCGAGTCTCGTCGTCCGCCAGAACAGATACGTCCGTGCGGTTTCTCTGATACCCGACGAAGGAGACTTCCAACACGTAGGACCCCGACTCGATGTCTTCCATCCGGAAGGCACCGTCGACGGACGTGGTGACGCCGGCGTACGCCGATGCGTCCGGGGCCGTGCGCAGGACGACGTTGGCGCCGGGCAGCGGTTCGCCGCTACGCTGATCGACGACGGTTCCCTCGAGAACACCCACGGATTGCCCGAGGGCACACGCGGGCGAGACCGCCCATGCGGTCAGGACGAGGAGGAGAATCGTGGAGACACGCTCAAGCGTCTGCATCGCGGACGTGAAGGCGAAGCGGCCGCCGGAGGCATCAGAATCAGATCCCGGAGCAACGCTCGGAGACGAAAAAGGTATCGACATCGGAGAGAATGGAGCCAGATGGTACGTTCACAAAAGAACATCCACCGTCCACATTGCGGGAGAATTGCACGACCGATCAGACAGGGCGGTAGATGTACGAACGTAAATACATCATCCATCGGCGCACTATCCAGTAATCCAAACGGCTCGTCTCCCCTATTCTACATGTCTTTATCGAAATCCAGCCATCTCCACACGTTCTCAACGCCTCGTTCGCACGACCTGCTCTCTACCGACGTACGCCTTCACAAATACAGGGGAATAGGGAGTAGACCGGCTTCGCTGGAAGCGACGACCGTCGCTAAGATCCGTCAGCCCGTTCTAAACGATGGGATCGTTGCCCGTGACGCTTGGACTGAGGCGGCTATGAATCTTCCCGGGGCCAAGAGGTATCCTCCGGAAGCGGGGCATTCGGGTCCTGCATGACCAGCTCTTCCGGGACGTCATTCCGCTGCGTATCCGGGTTGACGACGGAAATGATCGGCATCGC
>NZ_DAXETW010000005.1:0-98657 GCF_051155795.1 Longibacter sp. | reverse complement strand
ATGGTGATGCCGGGGGACAACGCGACGTTCAAGGTGGAGCTGATCCAGCCGGTGGCGCTGGAGGACGGGCTGCGCTTTGCGATCCGCGAGGGCGGGCACACCGTCGGCGCCGGCGTCGTGACTGAGATCCTCGACTAAGAGGTTTAGATTGAATCACGGAGTTCGGGGCTCCGGCTGCAACAAATGCACGCCTGAGCCTTTCGAACTCCATGGTTCACTTACGGGCGTAGCTCAATTGGCAGAGCAGCGGACTCCAAATCCGCCGGTTGAGGGTTCGAGTCCTTCCGCCCGTGCCATTCGTTCTTTCGTCCCAGCGGCGAAGAACATCCATCGCGATTGACTTCGGCATCCCCGGAATTATGCGCCGGGATAGATGCCATCACCTTCGCCCCGTGGCTGGTCTCGAGGCCGTCACGGGGCGACTCTGACCGACTGAACCTGTATGGGCTGGATTGTAGAGTACCTTCAGAACGTCATCACCGAGATGAAGAAGGTCAACTGGCCGACGAGGGAGGAGCTCATCAACTCCACGCTCGTCACGCTCGTGGCCACGATCATCATTTCGGGCTTCATCTTCATCGCCGACCAGGCGATCAGCACGGCGCTTGAGGTCATCTATCAGTAGCTCTCGGGGCCTCGCGCACACCGCGCTCCCCAACCGATTCACGACCTCTCCGACTGATTCACGCAACCGACGGCATGGCGGCAATCAAGAAGTGGTACGTTTTGCGCACCTTCTCGGGACATGAGAAAAAGGTGCGCCGGTACCTGGAAAGCGAAATCGACCGGCTCGATCTCGAAGATGATATCAGTGAGATCCTGATTCCGACCGAAACCGTCTTTGAGATGCGCGGCGGAAAGAAGAAAACGAAGGAGAAAACCTTCTTTCCCGGGTATATCATGATGCACTGCGACCTGACGCCGCGACTTCGCGAGATGGCTGAAGGCTTGCCGTCCGTGATTGGCTTTCTGACTGCCGGAACCGGAGACGACCCGACGCCGCTCCGCCCCGACGAGGTTCAGCGCATCCTCGGCAAGATGGATCGCGCCGAAGAGATGGGCGAGCAGCCGGAGATCCCCTTCAAGGTGGGCGACCCGGTTCAGGTCGTCGACGGCCCGTTCGATAGCTTCAACGGCTTCGTTGAAGAGGTCTACCCGGAGAAGATGAAGGTGAAGGTGATGGTCTCGATCTTCGGCCGGAAGACCCCCGTCGAACTCGACTACCTGCAGGTTGAACACGAAGAGTAGCGCACACGGCTCCCAACGCCCGGATTTACTCCGCCCTCGTGGGTGATGCACGCCACGCGGGCATTCTTGTGTGCGGGATAATGATGCGCACACGCCGATTCACTACATCACGACATTAGAAAACGCGGGAGTGGCTTCCGCCACGCCGGTACCGCGAAGGTCTACATGGCAAAACAAGTCGAAACCGTCATCAAGCTTCAGATCAAAGCCGGCCAGGCCAACCCTGCGCCGCCGATTGGTCCGGCCCTCGGTCAGCATGGGCTGAACATCATGGAGTTCTGCAAAAAGTTTAACGCAGCCACCCAGGACGACATGGGGACGCTGCTGCCGGTCGAAATCACGGTCTACGCCGACCGTTCGTTCGACTTCATCGTCAAAAGTCCGCCGGCGTCGATTCTTCTCAAGCAGACCGCCGGAATCGAAAGCGGCGCGGGCGATCCGCTCCGCGAGAAGGTGGCGACGGTCTCGTGGGAGGACTGCATCGATATTGCGAAGCAAAAGATGGAGGATCTGAATGCGCATACGCCGGAGCAGGGGGCCCGCATGATTGCCGGGACCGCTCGCTCCATGGGCATCACGGTGAAAGGCAAGCCCGAATCGTAAGCGCGTACGGCCCACCATTCGTGGGCTCCGGTGCCCGGTCGTTCCGGCACCAACTCGAATCCCCTTATGATCACGCGGGAGTCCGCTGCCCGGAACCACGGGTGGGGACGCTCGAACCGCAAAACCCCAGATTCACATGGCTAAGAAAGGAAAACGGTATCGTCAGGCAGCGGAGATCGTCGGTCAGCAAGACGGCCCCCTGACGCTTCGACAGGCAACGGACATCGTGAAGCAGACGGCCACCGCCAACTTCGATGAATCGGTCGACCTCGACCTTCGTCTCGGCGTAGACCCACGGCACGCAGACCAGATGGTGCGCGGTTCCGTCGCGCTCCCGCACGGCACGGGCCGCGAGGTCACCGTGCTCGTGCTTGCGAACGACGCGAAGCAGGCCGAAGCGGAAGAAGCTGGTGCCGATCACGTCGGTCTCGACGAGTACGTCCAGCGGATTCAAGATGACAACTGGCTCGAGTTCGACGTGGTGATCGCCACGCCGGACGTGATGGGCCAGGTCGGCCGACTCGGGCGCGTCCTCGGTCCCCGCGGCCTCATGCCGAACCCGAAGAGTGGGACGGTGACGATGGATATCGCCGAAACCGTGAAAGAGGTGAAAGCCGGCAAGATCGAGTTCCGCGTCGACAAGCACGGCAATCTCCACACGTCGATCGGGAAAGCCTCGTTCTCCGTCGAAGAGATTTACGAGAACGCCCGCGCCTTCCTGAAAGAAGTGCTCCACCTGCGTCCGGCCTCCTCCAAGGGGCTGTACTTCCGGTCGATCACGATGTCGACCACCATGGGCCCGCCCATCCGCGTGGACCGCAGCTCCGTGCTCTCCGACGCACGATAGCTCCGGACCGTCGCAACCCGGCGGCACGCCCTGGATCGCATTCGACCGAACCTCCTGAACCACACGATACACCCTCATGCCTCTCACGAGAGCACAGAAAGCGGACATCATCGAGCAGATCGGCGAGAAGCTCGATGGTAGCCCGATCATCTACCTGACCAACTTCTCCGGCCTGAGCGTCGACCAGACAAACGAGCTTCGCGGACGCTTTCGCGAAGCCGGTGTCGACTACATGGTTACCAAGAACACGCTGGCGCAGATTGCGCTCGACAAGATCGAGGGCATGGACGCCCTTGCCGAGCACTTCTCTGGCCCGACGGCCGTCGCGTTCAGCGACGACCCGGCTAAGCCGGCGCGCGTCCTCAAGGACTTCCTCGAAGACGAAGACCTGGAGCGCCCCGAACTCAAGGTCGCCTACATCGAAGGCGACATGTACGAGGGGCACGAAGCGCTCGAGGAACTCGCCAAGCTCAAGTCGCGCGAAGAACTCGTCGGCGACGTTGTGGGTCTCCTCCTTGGGCCGGCTCAGACGATCGCAGGCAGCCTTCAGGGCCCCGCGAGTACACTCGCCGGCGCCATCAAGTCCATCGCCGATGGTGAAGGCGAAGACGCATAACTACGCGCCATCGATTCCCCCCATGCATCTGCCGGGCCCGGATCGGTACACGGTCGCGGGTTCATTCAGGCAGGTCATCGTAGCAACCGCAGCACCCACGGACGGCCTCTGCCGGCACGTGGTTCGATTTCTTCTAACGAATACCTTAAAGCGCGACGCAGTCTCACGCCCGGACGGGCAGAAGACGTAGACCGTCGCAGGTCCCAACGACTATGGCAGACATTCAAGAACTCGCAGAACAGCTCGTCAATCTCACCATCAAAGAAGCCAGTGAGCTGGCCGACGTGCTCGAGGAAGAGTACGGCATTAAGCCCGCCTCGGCCGGGGTCGCTGTTGCGGCCGGTGGCGCTGCGGGCGGCGACGGAGCCGACGGTGGTGAAGAGAAGACAGAGTTTGACGTCGTCCTTACAGGCGTCTCCGGCAATAAGATTGCCGTCATTAAGGAGGTCCGCTCGATCACCGGCCTCGGCCTCAAAGAAGCCAAGGCGCTCGTCGATGAAGCCCCGAGCCCGATCAAAGAGGGCATTCCGCGCGACGAGGCGGACGAGCTCAAGACCCAGATCGAAGATGCCGGCGGCGACGTCGAGCTGAAGTAGGCGTTCTGCGCCTTCGGTTGCACGGGCCGCGCACCTCGCGGCTCGGCTGCATCTCGAACGTGACGCCTCGGGCCGACCTTCCAGACCGGAGGGTTGGCCCGACGCGTTTTCGTACAGCATGCCCCCCGCCTCGACCCGCGTTTCGATGAAAAGACTGTGATGGGAAGGGAATCGACGTCTGCCGCGAGTGAGGTGCGATCCTAAAATAAAATCTGGCATGGGAACATCTCCAAATCCCGAAACAAGCCCCCGGGCACGGCGTTGATGCATTGCTAAATAATCTACAAGTCCGACGAGCGGAGTCGGGCTGTCCATTTTGCACCTGCGTATTCCGGAACCACCGACCTGGGACTGACGGGGCCGATTTGCATTCGCCCCGCGTGTGACCTCCGCAGTCGCCGTCAGCGTCCCGACTCCGGCGTACCGAGTGCACCGAGACCACCAGCGTATGTCTCAACGCATTTCGCGTCGCGCTTCCCCCACGGAAACGCATCACGCATCGTCGCACCCCATCGCACCGGCGGGCCCCGGCGCGTTCGCTGATGCGACGATAAGGTATGACACACGGGCGAAGGGAGGAAACGCCCCCGGGGCGTTGCCCGATGTGATCGCCGCCACCCGAAACGCACAACCGGGGCCGGTTGGGTAACCGGTTTCCGCGGTCTTCGACCCACGGCTTGCACGACCCGGTTCGTTGCCCCGATTCCGTCGTTGCAGCATAACGGCGTGGCCGGAGTGAACGACCGCGGCCCTCAGGTTCCCGGTGCGCGGGGAGGGTTGAACCGGCGCGTGCGCCGCGCCCCGCACCGCAGAACGGGCTTGCCCCCGCCGCCCTTGAGGTTCCGCTTTTACCGGGAGGGGTCGACCGCCCACAGCCCCGCTCCGCACCGACGGTACCCGCACCGTCCACTCGTTTGCCGGCTCCGCATCGCGTCCAACTGCACAAACGACGCGATTCGAGCCCTCGAAACGCCCGCTATCCAGAATGCCCACGAGCCTAATGCTTCCCGCGGTGCCCGCCCCGCCTGAAGCCGTGCTCGTCCGGACTGAACGTACAACCACGCTCACACCATAGCTTATGCCCACCCTTCTCAACGGTCAAATTGCAACCACCGGTCATCTGGAGGATGCGCCGCCGCGCAAGACGTTCGCGGACATCCCCTCGGTGTGGGACTACCCCGACTTCCTGGACGTTCAGATTCGAGCGTACCACGACTTTGTTCAGGATAACGTCCCCCCGGAAGACCGGGCGGACGACGAGGGCCTGCAGGCCGTCTTCCACGAGCACTTCCCCATTAAAGATAGTCGCGAGCGCTACACGCTCGAGTTCATCTCGTATGAGCTCGACGCGCCGAAGCACACGATCGAAGAGTGCATCGCGCAGGGTCTGACGTACTCCGTCCCTCTGAAGGCGACGCTTCGCCTCTCGAGTAAAGAAGAAGACGGCGACGATGAAGCCATCGAAGCCATCGAGCAGGAGGTGTACCTCGGTACGCTTCCCTACATGACGCAGCGAGGTACGTTCATCGTGAACGGTGCCGAGCGCGTGATCGTGTCCCAGCTCCACCGGAGCCCTGGCGTCTTCTTCAGTAAGGACATTCACTCGAACGGCACGGAGCTCTTCAGTGCCCGCGTCATCCCGTTCCGCGGTTCGTGGATGGAGTTTTCCACGGACGTCCGCGATGTCCTGTGGTCATATGTCGACCGCAAAAAGAAGGTGCCGGTCACGACCCTCCTACGCGCACTCGGCTTTTCCGAGAATGAGGAGATTATCCGCATGTTCGACCTTGCGGATGCGGTGGACGTGGCGGACGAGGAAACATTTAACGACTACCTCGATCGCGAACTCGCAACCAGCGTCACGATCGAGAAGACGATCGAGATCGTCGATGAGGACACCGGCGAGGTCGTCGACGAAGAAACCGAGCGAGAGGTAATTCTGCCGGCCGAGCACGAGCTTGAAGAAGGTGACTTCGAGGAGCTTGAAGAGCACGGCATCACTCGCCTGTACCTCATCAAAGAGGATGTGGACGATGATGCGCTCGACAAATCGACGCTCGTTTCGACGCTAAAGAAGGATTCGACGCATAACGAGGCCGAAGCGCTGCGGGAGATCTACCAGCAGCTCCGCGGAAGCGAAGCGCCGGATCTGGATACGGCTCGAAACGCTCTCGAGCGGCTCTTCTTCTCCGACAAGCGATACGATCTCGGCGAAGTGGGGCGCCATCGCATCAACTCGCGTCTCGAGCTCGACGTCGACGCGGACACGCAGGTGCTGACGAAGGAAGACATCGTCGGCATCGTCCGCGAACTCGTGAAGCTGCAGAACGGCGAGAGCACCGCCGACGACATCGACCACCTCGGCAATCGCCGGGTCAAGACGGTGGGTGAGCAGCTCGGCTCCCAGTTCTCTCTTGGACTTGCGCGTATGGCGCGGACGATTAAGGAGCGGATGAATCTGCGGGATGCCGACAAGTTCACGCCGCAGGACCTGGTCAACGCACGGACGATCTCGAGCGTGATCAACACGTTCTTCGGGACCAACCAGTTGAGCCAGTTCATGGATCAGACGAACCCGCTGGCTGAGCTGACGCACAAGCGCCGGATGTCGGCGCTCGGGCCGGGTGGCCTGACGCGTGAGCGCGCCGGATTCGAGGTTCGCGACGTCCACTACACACACTACGGCCGGCTTTGCCCGATCGAGACGCCGGAGGGCCCGAACATTGGTCTGATCTCGTCGCTGTGTGTCCACGGCGTCATCAACGACTTCGGCTTTATCGAAACGCCGTATCGCGTCGTCGAGGACGGTCGCGTGACCGAAGAGGTCGAGTATCTCTCGGCCGAGCAGGAGGATCGGGCGATCATCGCGCAGGCCAATGCGCCGATCGATGAGGACGGCAACTTCCAGACCGACCAGGTGAAGTGCCGTTTCCGCGGGGACTTCCCGATCGTCGAGCCGGACGAGGTCCAGTACATGGACGTCGCCCCGAACCAGATTGTCTCCCCGTCGGCCAGCCTGATTCCGTTCATCTCCCACGATGACGCCAACCGTGCGCTCATGGGAGCGAACATGCAGCGACAGGCAGTGCCGCTTCTCCGCGCCGACAGCCCGATCGTCGGGACCGGCCTCGAGGGCCGCGTCGCGAAGGATTCGCGGGCGGTGGTGGTTGCCGAAGGCCCCGGAGAAGTCAAGTACGTTGACGCCGAGCGGATCGTCGTTCAGTACGACGAAGACCAGAACGAAACCGACCTGACGTTCGGTGAGCCGGTTCGTGAATACAAGCTGACCAAGTTCCGCCGCACGAACCAGGACACGGCGATGAACCAGAAGCCGATTGTCCGCACGGGGCAGCGTGTCGAGAAAGGCACGGTGATGACGGACGGCTTTGGGACCGAGAAGGGCGAACTCGCGCTCGGTAAGAACGTGCTGTGCGCGTTTATGCCGTGGCACGGGTACAACTTCGAGGATGCGATCGTCATCAGTGAGCGCCTCGTCTCGGACGACGTATACACCTCCGTGCACGTCGAGGAGTTCGAGCATGAGGTCCGCGACACGAAGCGTGGGGAGGAAGAGCTGACCCGTGAGATTCCGAATGTCTCCGAGGAGGCCACGAAGGACCTCGACGAGCGCGGCATTATCCGCGTCGGAGCCGAGGTCAACCCCGGCGACATTATCGTTGGTAAGATCACCCCGAAAGGCGAGACCGATCCGACGCCGGAAGAGAAACTGCTTCGCGCCATCTTTGGAGACAAAGCGGGCGATGTGAAAGACGCCTCGCTGAAGGCCAAGCCTGGCATGGACGGGGTCGTCATCGACACGAAGCTCTTCAGCCGTCGCCAGCTCGACCCGGCCTCCAAGAAGATGGAGGAGCGGCGCCTTGAGAACATCGAGAACAATCTCGAGCGCGAGCGCGCCGACCTGAACGATCGGTTCTGGGATAAATTCTTCAAGCTCGTCGGCGACGTTGAGAGTGCCGGCATTGAAGACCGTGACGGAAACGTCATTCTGTCTGAAGGCGCCACGTTCAAGGAAGAAGCCTTCGACGAGGTCGATCCGCAGAGCCTGTCGACCCGCCTCAAGTTCACGGAGGACGAAGACCTTAACGAGCAGATTGCCTCGCTGCTGCGTAATTACAAGTCGCGTCGTCGCGACATCGAAGGCAAGGCCAAGCGCGAGAAGCACCAGGTCCAGATGGGCGACGAACTGCCCGCGGGTATCGTGCAGATGGCGAAAGTCTACGTCGCGCGGAAGCGAAAAATCTCCGTTGGCGACAAGATGGCTGGCCGCCACGGCAACAAGGGGGTCATTGCGAAGGTGGTGCCGCAGGAGGACATGCCGTTCCTCGAAGACGGGACGCCCGTCGACATTTGCCTCAACCCGCTGGGTGTGCCGTCACGGATGAACCTCGGGCAGATCTACGAAACGCTGCTCGGATGGGCCGGCGATAAGCTGGGTGTTAAGTACGCAACGCCGATCTTCGACGGTGCCTCGATGGACGACATCGCGGACCAGCTCGAAGAGGCGGGGCTGCCGCGCGACGGAAAGGCGCAGCTGTACGACGGCCGGACCGGCGAGGCCTTCGACGAGAAAACGACGGTGGGGCACATCTACATGATGAAGCTCAGCCACCTCGTCGAGGACAAGATGCACGCCCGGTCGATCGGGCCCTACAGCCTCATCACGCAGCAGCCGCTGGGCGGTAAGGCTCAGTTTGGTGGACAGCGTCTCGGTGAGATGGAGGTCTGGGCGCTTTACGCCTATGGAGCCTCGCACACGCTCCAGGAGATGCTCACGTACAAGTCCGACGACGTGTCAGGACGTTCCCGCGCGTACGAGTCGATCGTCAAGGGCAAGAACATGCCGTCCGCGGGTGTCCCCGAGAGCTTCAACGTTCTCGTTCGCGAGCTGCAGGGGCTCGGCCTCGAAGTCACGCTCGATTGATTGCGGAGTGCCGTGTCCGGTGAGGGGCCAGGGGGCCGCCCCTGCTCTTCATCGCACGGTTCCTCTCTGCGTCAACTCCGCATCCCGAATTTCACATTCCGCAATCGAATATGCCGTACGGAAAAACCAAAGAGATCAACAAGGACTTCAGCGAGATCACCGTTAGCCTGGCGTCTCCGGAAGACATTCTGGAGCGCTCCTACGGTGAGGTGATGAAGCCCGAAACCATTAACTACCGGTCGTTCAAGCCGGAGATGGGCGGGCTCTTCTGCGAGAAGATCTTCGGTCCGGTCAAGGACTATGAATGCCACTGTGGCAAGTACAAGCGCATCCGCTACAAGGGCATTATCTGTGACCGGTGTGGCGTCGAGGTGACCCGGAAGGCCGTCCGTCGCGAACGGATGGGCCACATCACGTTGAGCGTGCCGGTGGTTCACATCTGGTACTTCAAGACGCTGCCGAACAAGATCGGCCACCTGCTCGGTCTGAAGTCGAAGGACCTGGAGAAGGTCATCTACTACGAGAACTACATCGTCATCCAGCCGGGCACGGCCGAGCGCCTGGGGGTGAAGAAGAACCAGCTCCTTACTGAGGAGGAGTACTTTAACATCCTTTATCAGATTCGGGAAGACAACAATCGTCTTCCGGACGATGACGAGGAAAAGTTCCTCGCCATGATCGGCGGTGAAGCCGTTGAAACGATGCTGGAGCGTCTTGATCTGGATCGGCTCTCGCAAGAGCTTCGGTTCCAGGTGAAAACCGAAACGAGCCAGCAGCGGAAGGCCAAAGCGCTGAAGCGTATGAACGTCGTCGAGGCGTTCCGCGACGCGAAGACGCGTATGGAGAACCGCCCGGAATGGATGGTCCTTCGCGTCATTCCGGTCATTCCACCGGAACTGCGCCCGCTCGTCCCACTGGATGGAGGTCGGTTTGCGACGAGTGACCTGAACGACCTCTATCGGCGCGTCATCATCCGCAACAACCGTCTTAAGCGCCTGATCGACATCAAGGCGCCGGAGGTGATCCTGCGGAACGAGAAGCGGATGCTGCAGGAGGCTGTCGACTCTCTGTTCGACAACAGCCGCAAGTCGAACTCCGTTCGCGGCTCGTCGAACCGCCCGCTGAAGTCCCTCAGCGACATGCTGAAAGGGAAGCAGGGACGGTTCCGCCAGAACCTGCTCGGGAAGCGCGTCGACTACTCCGGTCGTTCAGTCATTGTCGTCGGCCCGGAGCTTGAGCTCCATCAGTGCGGTATTCCGAAGGAGATGGCGGTCGAGCTCTTCAAGCCGTTCATCATCCGGAGGCTGATCGAGCGTGGCATCGTCAAGACCGTCAAGAGCGCCAAGAAATACGTCGAGCGACGGACGGCGGCTGTCTGGGACATCCTCGAGAAGGTGATCCAGGGTCGCCCGGTGATGCTCAACCGTGCGCCGACGCTGCACCGTCTCGGCATTCAGGCGTTCCAGCCGGTGCTGACGGAGGGCAAGGCCATCCAGCTCCACCCGCTCGTCTGTACGGCGTTCAACGCCGACTTCGACGGTGACCAGATGGCCGTCCACGTACCGCTCTCGCACGAGGCGTGCCTCGAGGCGACGGTGCTCATGCTGTCGAGCCACAACATCCTGAGCCCGGCCAACGGCGGTCCGCTCGCCGTTCCGACGCAGGACATGATCCTCGGCCTTTACTACATCACCAAGGCCCGCGACGGGCAGAAGGGAGAAGGCATGCGCTTCTCCACGGTCAACGAGGTGCGGCAGGCCTTCGATCAGGGCATCGTCCATACGCACGCCAAGATCAAGCTGCGGGACCCGGACGGGTCGGGCGAACTGCTTGACACGACGGTCGGTCGCGTCCTCTTCAACGAAGTGGTGCCGGACGGCGTCGGCTTCGTGAACGAGGTGGTGACGAAGAAGAATTCCCGGCCGATCATTTCGCGCGTCCTGAAGGCCACCGGCTTCAAGGAGACCTCGCGCTTCCTTGACGAAATCAAGGAGATGGGCTTCGGCCGCTCCACGACGTCCGGCATCACGTTCTCGCTTTCGGACATCATCGTCCCGGACGAGAAGCTGGAGTTGATCGAGGACGCCAACAAGGAGGTCGATAAGGCCCGCAACAATTACGCGATGGGCTTTATCACCGACAACGAGCGCTACAACCAGGTGATTGACATCTGGACGCAGACGAACAATCGCGTCTCGGAGGTGCTCTTCAACACGCTGAAGGAAAACCACCAGGGCTTCAACGCCATCTTCATGATGGCCGACTCCGGTGCGCGTGGTTCGAAAGAGCAGATCCGCCAGCTCGGCGGCATGCGTGGCCTGATGGCCAAGCCGCAGAAGAACCTCGGTGAAGGCGGTGGAGAGATTATCGAAAACCCGATTATCTCCAACTTCAAGGAGGGTCTCTCCGTGCAGGAGTACTTTATCAGTACGCACGGTGCGCGGAAGGGACTCGCCGACACAGCGCTGAAGACGGCCGACGCCGGCTACCTCACGCGTCGTCTCGTCGACGTGTCGCAGGACGTGACCATTACGGAGCACGACTGCGGGACGCTTCGCGGCATTAAGGTATCGGCGCTGAAAGACAACGAGGATGTCGTCCAGCCGCTTTCCGAGCGTATTGTGGGACGTATGTCGGTGCACGCCGTGTACGATCCGCAGACGGACGAGAAGATTCTCGACGCCAACGATCTGATCGATGAAGAGGCGGCCCAGCGCATTGCCGAAACCTCGATCGAAGAGATCGAAATCCGCTCGGTTCTGACCTGTGAGTCCCGTCAGGGCGTGTGCACGCTCTGCTACGGCCGCAACCTCGCTACGGGGCGTATGGTCGAAGTGGGCGAATCCGTGGGTGTGGTCGCGGCTCAGTCGATTGGCGAGCCCGGGACCCAGCTTACGCTCCGGACCTTCCACATTGGTGGTACGGCCAGCCGTATCTCGGCCGAGTCGACCATCCAGGCGGGTCAGAAGGGCATTGTCGAGTTCGAAAACCTGCGTCATGTGACGTACGAAGACTCCGACGGCCCGAAGGAAATTGTTCTCACCCGTCAGGGTGAGATTCGCGTGATGGATCCCGACGGATCCGGTCGCGAACTCACGAGCTACGTCGTACCCTACGGTGCTGAACTCCTTGTGGAGGACGGCGACGACGTGGAACAGGGCGACGTCATGGCCAGCTGGGATCCGTACAACAGCGTGATCCTGACGGAGGTCGATGGCGAAATCCGCTTCAACGACGTCATCGAAGGCACGACGTACCGTGAAGAGACCGATGAGCAGACCGGCCATAAGGAGAAAGTCATCATCGAGAGCCGCGAGCGTACGCTGACGCCGGCTATCATGGTCGACATGCCCGACGGCGAAGAGCGCGAGTACAACATGCCGGTCGGGTCGCGGATTCAGGTCGACGACGGCGATCAGGTACAGGCCGGTGCGGTCATTGCTAAGATCCCGCGTCAGACGGCCAAGACGAGCGACATCACGGGCGGTCTCCCGCGTGTGACGGAACTCTTCGAAGCCCGGACGCCGAGCGATCTCGCGACCGTGTCCGAGATCGACGGCATCGTCAGCTTCGGCGACCGGAAACGTGGGTCGCAGGAGGTTATCGTGACAAGCCGGGACGACGACATGCAGAAGACCTACATGGTCTCCATGTCGAAGCACCTGCTGGTTCACGAGAATGACTACGTGCAGGCCGGCGACGCGCTGTCCGATGGACAGATCGCCCCGCACGACATCCTCGCGATCAAGGGTCCGCGAGCCGTGCAGGAGTACTTGCTGAACGAGATTCAGGAGGTCTACCGCCTGCAGGGCGTCGACATCGATGACAAACACATCGAGGTCGTCATCCGCCAGATGATGAAGCGCGTCAATATCACCGCGCCTGGCGATACCCACTTCCTCGAAGAGGACATCGTCGATCGCCACGAGCTCGCGGCGGTGAATGACGAGCTCTACGACAAGTTCGTGGTGACCGACCCGAGCGAGTCCGGCATCAAGATCGGTGAAGTGATCTCGCGCCGGAAGCTACGTGAGTTGAACTCCGAGCTTAAGCGTGAGGACAAGCCGGAAGTCGAGGTGCGGGAGGCCCGCCCTGCCGTAGGTGAGCCCGTCCTTCTCGGCATTACGAAGGCCGCTCTCTCGACCGACTCCTTCGTCTCGGCCGCGTCGTTCCAGGAGACCACGAAGGTCCTGACGAACGCCGCCATCGAAGCGAAGAACGACCCGCTCTACGGGCTCAAGGAGAACGTCATCGTGGGACACCGCATTCCGGCCGGTACCGGCCAGCGGCGCTACCGCGACATCGTTGTCGGATCGAAGTCGGAGCTCGAAGAGCTTCAGGCGGCGATCGGTGGCAACGGCGAGCCTGCCGGCGACGGCAAGGCCGCCGGAGACGGTGCGCCGAGCACCGAAGCCATCAAGGCATCCTCTGAGGATAGCTAGAGGATAACTCGGTCGCCTTAGGCGTCCGACGCTTCAGAAAACCACGACCGTCCCGGTCTCCATCGTGAGGCCGGGGCGGTTTCGTTTTTTCCACCACGGACCGCTCCCCGTGTAGAAACGCGTTCGTTCCGGGCCGACGTGGCGACTGATATCACCGATCTATCGCTTTGCGATCCGGCCGATCAATCTCCGTCTCACGTCGCATGATTCTTGAACACAATATATTGGCCGCTGAATATGCGGGCACGTACATGTACACCTGCTTCCTGCACTTTGTCTTCCTCGTCGGCAAGATTGGAGGCGTCCTGCGGATGGAACGTCAGCATTTCTGTCGGTCCCGGACCTACTTCGTGTACACCATTCGGGCGAGGCCCCTTCTCAAACCCCTTTCTCTATGATGACGTACGCTACACGCTTAACTCGGCCGCTCGCGTGGCTCAGTGTTCTCTTTCTGCTCTTCCTCGCGCCAGAGGCCCATGCCCAGAGCGGTGACGTGGTCGTTGACGATGACGGCCAGGCGGCTCCGGGTGCCACGGTAGACTGTGACGCCAGCGGTACAGCGAACGTCTACGCGTCGCTGACGGACGCCGTAAATGCCGTGAATACCGACAATGCGCTGACGTCCATCTACATCTGTCCCGGCACGTACGGGCCGGATGAAGACGTCGTGATCGAGTCGAACCTGCAGATCCAGGGCGCCGGTGCCGACCAGGTGACCGTGCAATCCACACCGCAGGGTTCAGCGGAGACCGCCATTCGGATCGAGGATGGCCTCGGACTGAGTGGGATTGAAATTAAGGACTTCCGAATCGCCCAAACGAGCGCTTCACCTTCGAACGCGGCGACCCTATTCGTCGGGGCGGACGTTGACGGCGTAGAAATCTCCGGACTCGTCATCGAACGAGGAGGAAGCCTCGCCAATACGGCGTCGGCGATACGAATCGATGGTACCAATGTCGAGGTGTCTGGCTGCGATATCTCGGGCGGTCCGATTGGCTTCTTCGGCGACCCGGATAACAATTACACGATTGAAAACAATACCCTGCGCGGAGCTGGAAACGAATCCATCTGGATCGTGGACGGAAGCGAGATCAGCGTGGTCGACAACACGATCGAAGCGACGGCCGACGGCGACGCTCAAGACGACTTCACGGCGATAGCCATCTACAACCCAACGGCCAGCCTGGACTTTCGTGGCAACGACGTTCGTGAAATCACCCGGACGCCGGTGGTCCTCGGCGCTGGTATTCCGGTGATCGATCCGGATACGGGTTCCCCCGTCTCCGTTACGACGACGACGCAGCTCCAGGAAATCATTCTGGCGAATAATACGCTGGGACCCGTGACGTACGTCTCAGAGTCGGATGCCACAACCCTTCGTCCGGAGGCAGGCAACGCTTCGTCGACGGCATCGAATGTCTTTGGCCTACGTCGCAGCATTACCGTGTCGGCAGACGGCGTCGGAGGAAGTAGTGCATACGGGCGCTCCGCTTTCGATCTTGCAGAGCAAACGGACGGCGACGTGATCTGGCTGGCTGACGGTGCCATGTACAACGAGAACATCACCCTTCCTTCGGATCTCGGCTTTGCGTCAACTGGCACTGCGACGGTGGACGCGATTGACGTCGGCGACGGTGTTGTTCTTGGCACCCCGACGGGTTCGATTCAGGTCGCGACCGGACTGACCGTTGGACTGAACAGCGAAATTGACGGGACGCCGGTCGTCCTCGGGGATCAGGCAACACTCACGGACGGGGGGCTTACCGCGGGTCGCATTCAGGCCACGCGCACCGTTGCCGCCGGCGGAAGCTCTTCGTTCGGAGACATTGGTGCGGTCCTCACCGCCAACGGATCCGTCTCGCCCGGGGAAGTGACTGTTACGCGGACCGACGGTGAGCCGGTCACCAAAGGCGTCGGATCGATCAGCCGGATCTACGACATCACGGCCGCGACCAACACCGGCCTGGACGTCGACCTGGACCTGGAGTATGACGACGGCTCCGACGGTGGAGACGATGAACTGGCTACGTCATCGGTCACCGACGCGTCCGCGCTGGGTGTCTTCCAGACAGTTGACGACGGCGCCAACTGGTTCGAAACGTCAAACGTCACCATCGACGTGTCGAACAACGTGGCGTCAACGTTCGGTCTCCCCGACCTCGGACGGTTCACCCTCGCGGAGAGCGGTGGTGCCCTGCCGGTCGAACTGGCGCAGTTCCGTGCAAGCACGGACGGTCAGACGGCGGTTCTGACGTGGACCACGACCTCCGAAACAAACAACACCGGCTTTCACATTCAGCAGAAAACCGACACCGGATATGACCGCATTGGATTCGTTGATGGTGCCGGGACGACGAATGCGTCGACATCCTACCGCTTCCGCGTCGAAGATCTGGATGTGGGAGATCACACGTTTCGACTGGAGCAGGTGGATGTGGACGGATCAACCACCTACAGCACAGATCGGCTCGTCACGGTGGGCCTGGAAAGGGCGTACCGCGTCTCTGACGTAGCACCGAACCCGCTCTCCGAGCGCGGGACGATCGAAATCACGGTTCGCTCCCCACAGCGTGTCACGGTCGACCTCTTCGACGCCCTCGGACGTCGCATCCGCACGCTCAGTGACGGGGAGGTGCGAGCCAATGACCCGAAGCGACTGGTCGTCCGTCCGGACGGGCTCGCGAGCGGCCATTACTTCGTGCGCGTACGCGGAGAGGCGTTTCAAGCGACGCGACGTGTTGTCGTGGTCCGGTAGTAGGACGTTGACACACCGACACTCGTGCAAAACGAATACGGGGGCGTGGTCGATTAGACCGCGCCCCTGTTGTGTTGAACGCCGCTTCTGGCGCCCTCCGGATGGTGACAGAACGTGATGCGGGGTGCGAACGTACGGCGGTCGAATGCTGGTAACATGGCACGTCCGCTTTCCCGCGGCGGCGTGCAACGCACCCTCATCGTCGCAGCCTATCCTTCTGGCCCTCTGTGCCCATTCCGCTCCTTGACCTCTTTTCCACCGCTGAGGCGACCATCTTCGCCGCCGGAGCCGTCCTGCTTGCGGTCATAGCGATCCTGGGAGATGTGCTGCGGACCTCGGGCGTCGCGGCGGTACATTCTCGACGGGTCGTCCACATGCTCGTAGGCCTCGCCGTCGCCGGCGCGCCATTCGTCCTTCCGTCGCCGCGGGTCCTCGTGGCGCTTGCCATCTTCTTCGTCGCAGCAAATGCCGTAATGTGGGCTCGCGGGTGGCTGCCTGGCATGCATGAGGCGCGACCGTCGAGTCTTGGCACGGTGCTATTTCCCCTGTCCGTTCTACCGGCGATCGGGTTAACCTGGCTCGTCGATCCCGTCCGCATCCCGGCGTTTCAGGTTGCATATCTCGTACTTGCCCTCGCGGACCCCGCCGCCGGGTGGCTCGGAGACGAACAGAAGGAAAAGTCGGCTGAGGGGAGCCTTGCATTTGGTCTTGTCGCCTTGCTGGCATCCATCGTCGGCCTGCTCGCCGTGGGCCCGGACACATCGCTGGGCGCGGTGATCACCGGCGCCGTCGTCATTGCCGCAGTCACCACCGCTGCCGAGGCCGTCGGTCGAAACGGATGGGACAACCTGTTCGTCGTGCTGGCGGCCGTCGGCGCCACCGTCCCGTGGCTCGAGGCACCGGCATCCCCACTCGGTATGTTTGCCGTTCTTGCGGGAATCGTGTTTGCCGGACTCGCCTACGGTGTCCACGCGCTGTCCTGGGACGGCGCCCTGGCCGGTGGATTGCTGGCAGCCTCTTTCGTGGCGTGGGTTCCTCCCGCATGGGCGGGCCCTGCTGTCGTCTTCTTTGTCGGATCCAGTGCGCTTTCTTTCATTGGCCGTGAGGGAAAAGCGTCTGCAACAGAGCGCGTACAGAAAGCCGGTCCGCGTGATGCCGCGCAGGTTCTTGCTAACGGCGGCGTGGCCTGGATTCTGCTCGGACTGACGCTGGCCGCGTCGGACCCTCTGATCGTGTTCGGGATCCTGGGTGCATTTGCTGCGGCTGCAGCGGATACGTGGGCGACGGAACTCGGCACGCTGTCCACGGCCAAGCCAGTGTCGCTGCGCACCTGGACACGCGTCGCGTCGGGGACAAGCGGCGCTGTTTCGGGAGTCGGCACGCTGGCCTCCGCCGGAGGAGCGGCCTCCGTCGCGCTGACTGCCCTCCTGCTGGGGTTGACCGACGTGGGAGGGATGCTCCTGATCGTTGTGGCTGGCATCGCGGGCGCGTGGACCGACAGCCTCGCCGGGGCCTACCTCCAGGCGATATACCGAAACCCCGTGACGGGGATAGCCACGGAACAGCGCCCCCCACACGCCGACGAGCCGGTGCGCGGCTGTACGTTCATCGACAACGAAACCGTCAACGCCATCGCCACGGCAACGGGGGCGTGTCTCGCGATTCTCCTGGCCGGCCTCGTCATTTCCTGACGAGTCTCCGGAACAGGCACGAGGTCGCCGGCGGGGGAGGTGCGCCATCGGAGACTAAGATCCCGATGCCCAGCAATTGAAGACAATTTTGGACAAAGCCGCTTGTGCACCACCGGGCTGAACCGTTTCTTAATATGTCTTCGATCCGTCCTTCTCTGACCCGCCTCATTTTATGGACTGGTATAAAAAACTCCACTGGCAGATCATTATCGGCCTGGTGCTGGGCCTTTTGTACGGCATCTACGCCGCGTCCGCGGGGTTGGGTCAGTTTACGACGGACTGGATCGCTCCCTTCGGAACGATCTTTCTGAATCTCCTGAAGTTCATCGCGGTGCCGCTCATCCTTGCGTCGCTTGTGATGGGCGTGACGTCGCTGTCCGATACGTCCAAGCTGTCGCGGATCGGCGGGAAGACGATCGCCTTTTACATCGGCACGACCATCATCGCGCTGGTTGTCGGCCTCTTTCTGGTCAATACCATCGAGCCCGGCACCTACGTGCCGACCGAGGTGCAGGAGGCGCTGACGCAGACCTACGGCGGCGACGCCGAGCAGCGACAGCAGTTCGCGCAGCAGGCCCGCGACCGTGGCCCGCTGCAGCCGATCGTGGATATGGTACCGACCAACTTCTTCGCGGCGGCCAGCGATAATGGGAGCATGCTGCAGATCGTGTTCGTGGCGATTCTTCTCGGCCTCGCGTTGCTGCAGATCCCGAAGGACAAAGCGCAGCCGCTCATTGACTTTTTCGACGGACTGAACTCCGTCGTCATCCGTGTCGTCGAGATCACGATGCTGATGGCCCCGATCGGCGTCTTCGGCCTAATGGCTGACGCGATCACAAGCATCGCCGGGGAAAACCCGGATCAGGTGATCGACGTCGTGGAGGCGCTCGGGGTTTACTGTCTGACCGTTGTTGCGGGCCTCGCGGTCATGGTCTTCATCGTGTATCCGACCCTGCTCCGGCTTTTCACGCGGAAGTCCGTGATCGACTTCTTCCGCGGCATCGCCCCCGCACAGCTCGTTGCCTTTTCGACGTCCTCCAGTGGTGCCACCCTCCCCGTCACAATGGAGGTGGCGGAGAAGAACCTCGGCGTGTCCGAAGAGGTCTCCTCCTTTGTGCTCCCTCTGGGCGCGACCATCAATATGGACGGTACCGCGCTCTATCAGGCCGTCGCCGCCGTGTTTATCGCGCAGGTGCTTGGCTTTGATCTCACGATCATGCAGCAGGCAAACATCGTCTTCATCGCCGTGCTGGCGTCCATTGGAACGGCCGCCGTTCCCAGTGCGGGAATCGTCATGCTAGTTGTCATCCTGGAATCCGTGGGCGTGCCGAGTGCGGGCATCGCGCTTATCCTGGGCGTTGACCGTCCGCTGGATATGCTTCGTACCACGAACAACATCACGGGCGACACGATGGTCGCGTCCGTGATTGCGGCGAGTGAAGGGGAACTCGGCGTCGGTGACGGCGACGGAATTGCGGTCGGTGACTCTTCGGTGGTTGTCGAAGAAAGCGCCCTGTAGAACACGCGGGGCTGCCGAAACGCTTTTGATGATGGACGGTCCAAACCGCCTTGGTAACGACAAGACGTCCCTACGCGCATCGTTCTCTCCGCGCTGCAGCCTCGCTCCCGGCTGGTGCGTGCGGGCGATGGGGTTCGTCTATCTGGTTCTGCTGGCGCTTCTCCTCGTGCCACTCGCGTCACACGCCGGCGTGCCGGATTCGACGGGCTGGTCGCGTCCACTCGGCGTCGAAACGGATCGGTCTGCCACGCTCGTGGATGCCTCTCGACGGCTCATCTTCGAATACCGGCTCGGCTCGGCGGCGGATACGCTGGATCTCCTGGCCGGTAGACCCGACGGCCGGATGGCCGCAGAACACGGCCGGCTGTGGATCGAGCTGCTGCAGGCCTTTATCACGGAGGCCGACCGCCATTTCAGGGAGTTCGATGCCGTGTCCGATCGACTCGAGACGGCGGTCGATGCCCACGTGGACCGTTTCGGAGTTTCGGCGTGGACCCGTCACGTAGAAGCCGAGCGGCGATGGATGAACGCGATCATAGCGGGTCGCCAGGGAAACTATCTGTCGGCGGCATGGAAAGCCCGGGGCGCGCGGTCCCGGCTCGCCGATCTGGAGGACGACTACCCGACGTTCGCGGATCCGATGATGAGCCTGGGACTCACCCGGGTCGCCGTCGCCCGTCTACCCCGTACCTTTCGGTTCGTACTGCGCATTCTCGGTTTCCGTGGCGATGCGGAAGCGGGGCGGCGCCAGGTCCGACGGGCGGCCTCTGAGAGCCGGACCAATCGGTACCCGGCGCGAGCTGCCGACGCTGTACTCGACCTGGTGGTACGGGATCGTCAGGATGCTGCCCTGGAGCGTCTACGTGAGCTCCACCGAATGGCACCGGAGAGTCTGATCGCGTCGTATCTGCTGACGTTCGCGCTCATCGAGGAGCGAGCCGTGGAGGAGGCCCGCATCGTGCTGGCGGATGCACGGGCCCGGATGGAGACGTCGGGGTATGCGCGATTAGGCTATCTCGACTACTTTCACGCATACCTCCTGTTCGTAGACGGGGATTTTGAGAGAGCAGCGGTGTGGTTTGACCGGTACCTGACGCTGCACGCAGGCAACGCGCTGCGTGCCCAGGCGATGCTGTATCAGGGCCTCGCGCTGGAGATGATGCAGGGATGGTCCCGCGCCCGTCGGGTCTACCGCGACGTGGAGGTATTTCGTGACTTTGATACCGACCGCTGGGCGGCGCGCTGGGCAGCGGAGCGGTCCAAGGAACCGATGACGTCCGCAGACCGGGAGCTACTACGGGCGCGCATCGCGTTCGATGGCGCGCGCTACGTCGAGGCGATCGACCGGGCGAAGTCCGTCGCCGCGATGGAAGAGGCAAGCGTCATGATCGATCACCGGGCCGAGGCGGCCTATCGGCTCGGTCGGGCGTACCACCAGCTCGGTCGAGACTCGCTTGCGCTCCATCACTACACAGACGCGCTTGAGCTTGTGGGAGACGAGCGGTCGAAGTGGGCGCCGTACTCCCTGTACTACTCAGCACGGATTCACGCCTCCCGGGGGGAGACGGCTGCGGCGCGCGACCGACTCTCGCAGGCCATCGACTGGCCCGCACCGTACGATTTCTCGGACGGTCTCGAACAGATGGCCACGGCCGCGCTTAACGAACTGGACGCCGGGGCCTGAAGCGCCATCGACATGCGCCCGTCGGGTCCTGTCGTGGCGGTCGGAGTGGACGAGCGACCGACCGAGTTCCTCGGTCAATAGATCGGGCCGAGAACCTGGCGTGGGTCCGGGTAGGTCTCTCGCGCCTTCTCGCGGTCCGCCGGCGCAACCACGCCGGGCATATCGTTGTCAAGCGGTTCCTCGCGCGAGAGCTGCAGATGCAGGTGCGGCGGCCAGCCCCCGTTTTCGTGCGTCGTCCCGAACCAGCCGAGGACATCGCCGGCCTGTACCGGTTGATTGAGGTCCAGGTGCTCGAGCGTTTCCCGAGATAAATGCCCGTGAAGGGCCCAGACCCGCTCTTCGTCCAGCAGATGCTCGGTGATGACCGTGGGGCCGTAGTTGCGCGGGCTGTCGTGGTTGACGATGGCATATACCCGGCCGTCCGCGAACGCCTTCACGGGCGTACCGGCAGGGCCCCAGAGGTCGATGCCCATGTGGATGCAGCGCTCTTCGGCGTACAGGCCGGAGTTGTTGTACATTTCCTGCGCGCGATGCTCGTCGTACCGACCGATTCCCCACGCATGGTCCTCGATCGCGTTGGGGTCATATTCTTCTGTAAAATCGAAAACAGCGACATCGGACGGGATGTCGACGACGGAAGGATACTGATGTCGCGATGCAGGGGACGTCATGCTGAGAATGGTCAATCCGTTCGGTGGGGTGGAGATGAACTTTGATGCACAATGCGCCTACATCAGCACGGCGAACCCGCCATTCAGTTCATCCACTCGTTTGTTTTCCGCGGACCTGTGCCTGATTCAACAGACGCTTCTCCATCCCGCGAGACCCGAGACGAGAACGCACCGTCCGACGGTTTGGCCGATCCCACCGTTCAACCGGCTGGTGCCGATGGGGAGCAGGTAAGGGTTCGGGGAGCGACGCGTCAGTCATACTGCATGAACTGCGGGGCCGATCGCTCCGGCTCGTACTGTTCGGCGTGCGGGCAGCAGTATCTGGATCGACCGCTGACGTTCGGACACCTTGTGCGTGCGTTCATTTCGAGGGTGTTCGACCTCGATCAGGGGCTGTTGTACACGATTCGACGCCTGGCGGTTGATCCGGGGAGCGTTGCCCGAGCGTACGTAAAGGGGAGGCAGAAGCCGTATGTGGGCCCACTGGCGTTCATGGTCGTCGCTACGGCCGTCTTTATCGGCTCCTTCGAGCTTGTCGCCGACTCCATGCGATCGATCTTCGAGGCGCAGGGCCAGTCCGCGGCCGACCCCGCGGTCGTTGACGCGATGGATGACTACGTAAAGCCGTACGCCGCCCTTCTCTTCACCGTGAGCGTCCTGCCGGTCGCGTGGGTCCAGCAGCGCGTCTTTCGGTCCGTAGCGGACTACACGTTTGCCGAAACGCTTATCATGGTGCTGTACTGCGCAGGCCAGGCAACGCTCTACACGGGCATACTGCAGCTCGTCATCATGGTGGCAGTCCCGTCTCTTACCGGCATTCTGATCGTTCAGGGGTCGACGCTCCTCATTTTCCCGATCATCGCTCACGGCGCATACGGGTTCTACCGAAAGAGGTGGAAGGACGTGTGGCTCACCTTTGCGATCTCTTTCACCGTCTACATGGTCGCCCTGGTCGCCGTCATCGTCGCGGTGATCGTTCTCGTCGCCTGGTTGAACGGGGCAGGGGCTGCGTAAGATGGTCGTCCGCGCAGCACGTCTGCCATCGGACCGTTGTTGCTTACGACAAGGTCGAACACGGCAGGTGAATGTTGACAGCGTCTGGAATGACCTGGAACGTGGCGGGCAGTTGACCGACGGGGTCACCGTCCATTTCCAGAAAGACCGGATTGGTGCCGGTAGGTACGATCGTGAGGCTTCGCGCGCGAAGGGGTCGAATGTAGGGGAGGCCCGTGTGCTCCCCCGCGTAGATCCTCCGTGCATCGCGCAGAAGCCGCCGGAACGGGACATTGTCTAGCAACACGACATCCAGCACGCCATCGTCGACCACCGCGTGCGGCGCGATCTGGAGTCCGCCACCGAAATATCGTGCATTGGCAACGGCGATGTTTCGTACGCGATGTACGCCGGTGTCCGTGCCGTCCGCGATAACGCGAACGTCGTCGTGCTCGTAGTCCTGGAGACACCGAATGATCGCTGCAAAGTAGGCAACAGTCCCCCCGATAAAGCGTCGCTGTTCAACTGATTGCACCCTTCGGACCACCAGCCCGCCCAGACCCATCGACGCGATATTGATCGCGTAGCGGGTACGGACATCACCGTGGACGTTGGTATAAGAAACCCGCATCAGATCCACCGGGTGGACGTCGGTGCCCGCGTTTCCCGTGGGACGGTCCGGCAGTTCCCGCAGTGTTCGGAGAAAGTCCGACCCTGTGCCTCCACCGAGCGGGAGAAGCGATGCGTCGGGGGCAATGGGCTCGTCTGCATCAAAGAAGCCGTTGACCACCTCGTTGAGGGTGCCGTCGCCTCCCAGAACGATGATCTGACGGATTCCCTGTCGAAGCGCGCGCCGCGTCAGTCGCGTGGCGTGACCGGGCCCCTGCGTCCACGAGATCAACGCCGCCGCCGGTCCCTGCGATAGGCGTGCTGCGATGCGTCGCGACCGGCGCTGGACGTGCCGAGACCCGGCCGCCGGATTGGCGATGACGTGCGTGGTGGGAGACACGTTCAGATCGTCGCTACGGCTGGGACGGGCGTTCGGCGGTCGGCGGGTCGTTTGCTATCGGTGCTCGATCCGACACACCGGCGACGTACGAGAGGAAGTTGTCGAACACGCGCTTGACGTTCTGGGCCTTGCGCACGTTCTCGGCCGTGCAGGTGTCGAGTGCCTGCTGGATGTCCGTCGCCGGCAGGTCTTTCGACTCGATCATCGCCTTGGCCGTTCGGAGATCGTATTCAGGGTGAAACTGCGTCGTGAACACGTTCTGGTGTCGGAAAGACTGGATGCTCGCGTCGTTTCGGGCCAGGACGGTTGCCTCCGGCGGCATCTCGGTGACATGATCGGAATGCGTCGCAAATACGGTACAGGGGCTCTCCACGCCCTCGAAGAACGGATCCGAGTTGACTCGTTCGACCTCCGTATACCCGAGTTCGTACGCTCCGCCTTCGACGCGTCCACCGAGCACCTCGGCCAGTAGCTGGTGGCCCCAGCAGACGCCGAGCATGGGGAGGCCTGATGCAACGGCAGTACGAACCCAGGTAGACAATCGGGCGATCCAGGCGTCGTCGTGATAGACGGACGACTGTGACCCCGAGATGACGGCCGCGTCGAACGGGTCGGAGATCCCGGTCTGCCGCAGCGGTTTCTCATCGGCGATCGGGGGTGGCAGTTCACCCTTGTTTACATCGAACACCGTCAGCGTCGCGTCGATCTCACGCCGGAAGTTTCGCTTGGCATGCGGCGTTCCGAGGGAGGCGTCCAGCAGTGCGATGTGCAGCATCCCGACAATTGGGTATTTGGTGACCTATGCGATACTCGGGCACGTCTCGCCCGGGCTGCCGTTCCTATGGAGACGAGGTCGCTCACGTCATTGTAAAGCGGCCGGAAGGTCTCCTGCGGGGTACCGGAAGGTAGCGACGTGCTAAAACCGGACGCGAAGACCGAGTTGGTTCGTCCCGACGATCGGGTCGTAGGAGACCGATCCGTCCCCGGGGCCGTCCGTGTCGGCGACCGTGCGTCCAATCAGGTACCCGAGCGCACCGCCGAGGACAACGTCGGAGAGCCAGTGATTGCCGCTGCGAATCCGCTGGACGCCAACGGAGGTTGCAACGCCATACGCTGGTACCTGGACCCACCACCGATCATAGTCGTGGGCGATGACCGAGGCGATGGCAAACGCGCGAGAGGTATGGCCCGACGGCATCGACTTGGTCGCATGGGCGCTGCCGAACTTCGCGGCATTGATGTCCCAAGGGCTTGCGTTTGCATACGGGCGGGATCGACCGGCAAGCCCTTTGAAGAGGCCGGTGGTGACCTTGGTGAGGGCGAGGGCCTCAACCAGATTGAAGGACGTGCGTGTGAACTGTTTCTCCTGCAGAGCGATGCCCGTCACCGCGAACGTCCCAATGGCTCCGAGGACAAAGCGGTCGGGACCGATCCGGTCGTAGAGGCGTCCGGGGGCGGATGCCGGCGTGGCCAGAGTTGCGAGGTGGGTGTCGGCATTCGCGGGGACGCGTCGGGCGGCGGGGCGATCCAGTCCAGCCATCACACCCACGACAAGACCGGAGGCACCGACCAGCTGGAGCGTCTCGTCTCGATCGAGTGTGAAAGGTGCCCGGACAATGGAAAGAACGTCGGACCGGACGTTTTGCCAGGATGGGATCCACCGATCCGCGTCGGTTCGGAGCACCGGTTCGTCGGCTTCCGGAAGGTAAGAGCCGGCGCGAAGGCCCTGTCGTTGCATCGGTGCGAATGACGCACGAGGGGAGGGGCCGCGGGGGGCGGCGTGGACTCGCAAACTTGTGCCCGCGTCGCTGACCGTCTCCGTTTCAGAGAGCGCCGAGGGTCGTAATTGCGCGCTTGCGGATCCGGGCAGAAGTCCGTGACAGCTGAGGAGCGCGAGGACCGTGCACAGGATGCAGGAACCGGAGTACAGGCGTTCACACGCAAGTGTACGGGCCAGAATGCGGGCTACGCAGGATGGAGCAGAGAACACAGGCGCGCGGGGCGTGTCGGGTATGTAACAACACTACGGTTTCGTAACATACAAACGAAATGCCGTCGTTGTCCACTGTTCCTTCACAAAAAACCAGCTGGCTCTGGATGCTGCTCTATGCGCGTCAGGGCCCCGGATCCGGGAAGGGCTCTGAATTTGAGATCTGTCGGCCAAGCACGCCCTGTTGAGTGGGCTGGACGGGAACGGGTTAAATCGAACCCGTCAGTCGTATATTTTCCGGGCCTACCAGGCGCTGCGCTCCCTTCATGAACTCGGAGGTAGGTTCGATCACGAAGGAGCGACTCCGAAGCCGTTCGGGTCCCGTTAACTCCGGGGCTTTGAGGTCAAAGTAAAGCTTACAGTGGCCGCGATTGTTTTCGCAAAGTGCCTTGAGCTGGAGCAGCTCCTCCGCCACCATCGTCTCGGCGTCGACGGTCAGGATCACTTCCTCCACCTTCTGCTCGCGGACCTTCCACATCGGAAGAATGTCCTTCACGAGCACCTTCACCTGACCGCCGCGCATTTCGACGTTGCCCTTTACGAGCACCACCTTGTCGACGTCGAGATACTGCCCGGCGCGGTCAAGGACCGTGGAGAAGCAGACCAGTTCGCCCTGCCCAGTGAAGTCCTCGATCGTGCCGAACGCGATCGGCTTTCCGGATCGCGTGGTGTGCCGGTTGATCTCCGTGACGATGCCACAGAACGTGCGGACGGGCCCGCGATCGCGCCCGTACTGGTCCTCGTCGCCGCTGTGATTGTCGATCAACTTCTCGATCGCATCTGTATTGCCGAACTGGGCGGAGGCGAAGGCGTCAACCTCGGCGCGGTATTCGTCGAGCGGGTGGCCGGATACGTAAAACCCGAGGACGTCGTGCTCCTTTTTAAGGCGGGTGCCGGTCGGCCACGGCTCGGCATCGGGAAGCTTCGGTTCGGTTTCGCTCGATCCGATCTCTCCGTTCCCGAAGAGCGAATTCTGGCCCGCCGCACGATCGGCCTGTACCTTCTGGCCGTACCGTACAGCGCCGTCAACGGCGTTTGCCAGCTGCGCCCGGTGGCCTTCGAGATCGTCGAGGGCGCCTGCATCCGCGAGTGCTTCGAGCGTCCGTTTCCCGACGACCGAAAGATCAAGATCTTTGGTCATCGAGTAAATCGTTTCAAACGGGCCGTTCTTGTCGCGAGAGGCGATGATCGACTCGATGGCATTTACGCCCGCGTTCTTTACGGCGCCCATTCCGAAGCGGATCTTGCCGTCCTTCGCATCGAACTTCGTCTGGCTGTGATTGATGGACGGCGGCAGCACTTCGATCCCCATTCGGCGGGCCTCCTCGAGGACGACGCTTAGCTTGTCGGTGTTGCCCATGTCATTCGTCATGGCCGCGGCCAGGAATTCGGCCGGGAAGTGGGCTTTCAGAAACGCCGTTTGATACGCGACGATGGAGTAAGCCGCTGCATGTGACTTATTAAAACCGTACCCGGAGAACTTGGCCATGAGCTCCCAGACGCGCTCGATCGTCTCGTCGTCCACGTCGCGGGCTTTGGCCCCCTCGACGAACTCGCCCTTCATTTTGTTGACCACCTTCGCCTTTTTCTTCCCCATCCCGCGGCGAAGAATGTCGGCTTTCCCGAGCGAAAACCCGCCCATCTCCTGCGCCATCTGCATCACCTGCTCCTGGTACACCGGGATGCCGTACGTCGGCTTCAGGATGTCCTCCAGCATCGGGTGTGGATACTCGACCTCTTCCCGATCGTGCTTCCGGTCGATGTAGGTCGGGATGTTTTCCATCGGCCCCGGACGATACAGGGCGTTCATGGCAATGAGGTCATTGAGCTCCGTCGGCTTCAGCTTGCGCATCCATTCGCGCATCCCCGTCGACTCAAACTGAAAAATGGAGACGGTGTCGCCTCGCTGGAATAGCTTGTACGTATCTTCGTCGTCCAGCGGGATCTCATCAAGATCGATCGTGACGTCGTAATTTCGCTCGATCAGCTCGATCGCATCGTTGATGACGGTAAGCGTCTTCAGCCCGAGAAAGTCCATCTTGAGTAAGCCGAAGTCTTCGACCCAGTCCCCGTCGTATTGCGTCGTGATGACCTTTTCGCCCTTGGACTTTGAGACGGAGACCGGTACGTAGTCGCTCACCTCACCCGGCGCGATGATGACGCCGGCAGCGTGAACGCCGGTGTGCCGAACAGATCCTTCGAGCACCTCCGCGTAATTCATCATCTTGCGCACGGATGGGTCGTCCGCGTCCTTCAGGGCCCGGAAGTCGGGGTTTTCCTCGAACGCAGATTCCAGGCTTACGCCCGGCCCTTCCGGAATCATCTTTGCGATTTCGTCGGCTCGGTCAAGCGACACGTCGAGAACGCGCGACACGTCCCGGACGACGGTTTTCGCACCCATCGTGCCGAAAGTGATGATCTGGCAGACGTTCTCACGCCCATACTTCTTGACCACGTAGTCGATCACCTTCGATCGGCCGCGGTCGTCGAAGTCAATGTCGATATCGGGCATCGACACGCGCTCCGGGTTCAGGAAACGCTCGAAGAGCAGGTCGTACTGGAGCGGTTCGACGTTCGTGATGCCGAGACAGTAGGAAACGGCCGATCCCGCGGCCGATCCCCGGCCGGGACCGACGCGGACGTCCAGGTCACGGGCGGCTTCGGTGAAGTCCTGCACGATCAGAAAGTACCCCGAGTATCCCATCTCCTTAATGATGCCGAGCTCGTGGTTGAGCCGGTCCACGACGTCCTGGGAGAGGGGGTCGCCATAGCGCTCGTTGGCACGTTCGAAGGTGAGGTGACGGAGGTAATCATCCATGCCGTCGAAGCCATCCGGAATCGGATAGTGCGGCATGAGCAAGTCGCCCATCTGAAGCTCGAAGTTGCACTTGGCGGCCACCTCGTTGGTGTTCACGAGCGCCTCGCGTTGGAACGACTCCGGAATCCCGGTCAGCGCCTCCGTCATCTCCTCGGCGCCCTTCAGGTAGAACTGGTCGTTGGAGAAGCGCATCCGGTTCGGATCCTTGTAATCCTTCCCGGTCTGCAGGCAAAGGAGGATATCCTGCGCTTCGGCGTCACCCTGGTCGACGTAGTGAACGTCGTTCGTTGCGATGACATCCACGTCGTATTCTTCCGACCACCGGAGCAGCACCTCGTTGCACGTGTGCTGGTCCTCGATGTCGTGGTTCTGAATCTCGATGTAATAGTCGTCCTGAAAGATGTCCAGGAACGCCTCGAAGACCTGTCGCGCGGCGTCCTCTCCTTTCTTCAGGATGGTCTGAAGGACCCAGCCCTGCAGGCAGCACGTCGTCGCAATCAGCCCCTCGTGGTGCTTGCGCATCATGTCCAGATCGATGCGCGGCTTGTAGTAAAAGCCCTCCGTGTAGGACTTAGAGGAGAGCTTGATAAGGTTCTGGTAGCCGGTCGCGTTTTTCGCGAGCAGCACCTGGTGATACCGTGTCCGGTCCGATTTGTCCTGGTGCCCGCTTGGAGTTACATAGAACTCGCACCCGATGATGGGCTGAACGCCGTGCTTCTGAGCAGTGGTGTAAAACTCCGGGACCCCGTAGAGATTCCCGTGATCGGTAATCGCGACGGCCGGGATTTCCTTTTCTTTCGCTCGCTGGATCATCGTGTCGATGCCGGCGGCGCCGTCCAGGAGCGAATACTGCGTGTGGCAGTGGAGATGGCAGAAATCCATGCAGGTACGTCGGGGTCGGATGAAGCAGAAGCGGGGCCGGGGAGGGGCAAGACCGCCCGGGGAAGAAACTTACGTCCGGCCTTTCCAAGCAAATGATATCCATGGGGGAACGCAAGTGAATAAGGGTTGGGGATTGGGGATTGCGGATCTTGAATTGGGAATTGGGGATTTGATTGCGTTGCGGGATGGGATCACCGGCGTTTTGCCGGGATCGCATGTAACGCCGGGTACCGAATCCGTAGCTTCAGGGGCGGGACAGTCGGAGTGGGGGCGGCCTTCGACCGTTGGGTCATGGACCGTTGGGTCGTGGACTCGTTGGTGCCTTCAGCCACACGACGCTTCGGGGGCAAGGCCCCTTTGGCGACCATCTCAACACGTCAACATGCGACAACCCGAACGCTTGCGCACTTGAACACCGAAGCACCTGAACACCGCCACGTATCTGAGCAATTCGCACGGGCCGGGGGCGCATAGCGGAAACGATCCGAAGGGCGCCCAGGACGCCCAGGACGCCCAGGACGCGCTTGACGGTCGTGCGGCCGGGGCCTACGTTGACGAGTCCATTCTAACTGTTCGACATCTGCCGGCCCGCATGCCCGCTTCCTTCGACCCTGCTACCGATGCGGCTCTCGACCTTCTTCACGCCGTCACGACGTCAGACGGAATTCTCGCGAGCCCGACGGACGTGACGAACTATCGCCGCGTGTGGGCCCGAGATAGCGTGATGTGTGGGCTGGCCGGTCTGGTGGCGGGCGATGATCGGATCACGCAGGGCCTGAAGGACACCCTCGAAGCCCTCGCAGCTGCCGGTGGGCCCGACGGTCAGATCCCGTCGAACCTCGCCATTCGGGAGGGACAAATCACCGACGTGAGCTATGGCGGCCTCAGCGGCCGCGTCGACGCCATTTCCTGGTTCGTCGTGGGCCTGGCCCAGTACGTGCAGGCAACCGGTGACGTGGCGTTTGGAGCACGACATGCAGATGACGTCCGGCGCGGCCTCCAGCTCCTCACCGCCTGGGAGTACAACCGACGAGGTCTCGTTTACGTCCCGCTCGGAGGGGACTGGGCGGATGAGTACATCCTGCACGGCTACGTGCTGTTCGATCAGCTAATGCGCGTCTGGGCACTTCGCGGCGCGGAAATGCTTGGGATCGGCGACGCGGCGGAGCGACGAGACACGATCGAGCGGCGCATCGCGGCAACGTTCCGGCTGGACCTCGGCGGCTCGGCCGCGGACGGTGCCTACCACCCGTACGCTGCGCAACAGGTTCTAAAGGGCAACGCCGTCCCCCTGTACTGGCTGCCGGCCCTGAGTCCCGGCGGATACCAGACGATGTTCGACGCCTGGGGGAATGCTCTCGCCGTGCTGCTCGGCCTCGGCGATGACGCGTCGGCACGGCGAACGCTGGAGGCGGGCGAGTCGATGCGGTCGGACCGCCCCGGCCGGCTCATTCCGGCGTTCTGGCCGCCGGTTCGCGAAGGCGATCCGGACTGGCACCTGCTCCAGGGCAACCACCGCGGTACCTTTCAGAACCGTCCGGGCCACTACCACAACGGCGGCCTCTGGCCGATGGTGAATGGATGGTGGGGATGCGCCCTCGGCATGGGACGGCAGGAGGAGGCGGCCCGCGACGTGCTCGACGCGATTCACGGGGCCAATCGTCGGCAAGACGGGGACCCGGCCCTCGACGCGAGCGGCGCGGATGGTGTTTCCGAAAGATGGCTGTTTCCGGAGTATCGCGACGCTGAAACAGCGGCCCCGGGCGGCACGCGCCCCCTTGCATGGAGCGCCGCAGGTGCGGTGATCCTCGACAGACATCTCGCAGGCAAGCGTCTGTCGTACCGGCCGGCGACTCCAGATCTCGGGTGACCGCGCAATGTGAAGGCGGCTGCCGGCGGATGAGGTACCCTCTCGCGGCACTATCCCCTCTGAAAATACGGCCAAGCCGAACCGCTTCCTACGGCGGGTGGTTGATACGAATGTGCTCCATGCGCGAACGCCTGACGTGACGCGGACCGGTACCTGCCGGCTTTCTCGTCATGCTTACCGACATCCTTTCTAACGACGTTCCTCGGTCTTCATGCGCGATCTGTACATCGTTTACCTGGATCGGTACCATCTCGGCGATCCGCTCTTTATCAAGAAAATGGCCAAGCAGATCACGCAGGGTGCACAGCGCGACTGCCTGATTGTGCACGGCAGTGGGGAAAAGGTCGAACGGACGCTTGAGGCGCAGGGCATTTTCCCGGAGCGGTCGAGCGGCGTGCTCGATGTGGAAACCGAGAAGCAGAAGCGGCTGGTGGAGCGTGCCGTACGCGAGGCGAATCAGGAAATTGTTGGCTCGCTCACGGACGAAGTCGTTAGCACCGTCGGGATTCAGGGCACCGATCGCGGGCTTCTCCGGATAGAGACGGCCAACGGGTCGGAAACCGGCCCGAACCTGTCCGTCGGCAAAACCGGCTGGCTGGAGGCTCTACTGAAGCAGCACGTTGTCGGCGTGGTGTCGAGTCTGGCGCGCACGGCGTCGGGGGAAGTGCGGGAAGTCTGGACAGCCGATACGGTCATCGCCATCGAGAACGCCCTGGATGATGTGTTCGACGCGACCGTCGTTTTCCTGTCTCAGGCCGGGCAGGCGGGGATTATCGATGCGAAAGGGACGAAAGATGAGGTCGACGCGACGTCCGTCGGGGACGCCGTCGCCGAGCCGGACGCGGTGCGCCGTGTGGCAGACGCCGGGTGCTCAGCCATTGTGACAAATCCGGAGGGATTGTGGGACGACCCGGTGAGAGCCACACGTCTCGCTGCTTGAACGTTTCGGTAAAACCCCGCTCAGGTCGGGCACGGGGCGGTTTTTCCCCGAAAAGCGGCTTGACAGGGGCTCAGAGGCGCCTTATGTTCGGTTCAGAGTAATCGAGACGTACCGTCTGATCAGACGTATCACACGCACACTTTAACGGAGGCGACTCAAATATGAGTAAGTTCGAAGAACGCTACGAAGAGCTCACCAACACCGTCAAGGAAGCCGAGGAGGACCTCATGAAGTTCTATGAGAAGGGCAACAAGGCGGCTGGCACGCGGGCTCGGAAGAGCATGATGGAGCTGAAGAAGCTCGCCCACGAAATCCGCCAGGAGATTCAGGAGATCAAGAACGACGAGCTGTAGGATCTCCCCCTTCGGATTTCCGTGCCTCTGGCACAGAGGGCTATGTCGTTATCACGGCATAGCCTTTTTCTGTCTCTGCACGTACTTCGTCGATCCCGTTTTTCGATCCATTCGACCGTATCCCATGTATTCACGTATCTCAAAATCGATCTCATGCCGTTCAGTTGCGCACAGCCTCGCTGCTGTCGCGATCGTCTGGCTCTTCGTTTCCGCTCCACCGGTGCTCGCTCAAGAAACGGCGTCGTCCGATACGGTGGGGGTCTGGTCCACCGATGTAAGCGGCAAGCTGTCGGGGTCGCAGGCTGCATATAGCAACTGGCAGGAGGGGGGCGTTAACTCGCTGGCGTTTACCACGTCGATTGACGGGCTCGCGGAGCGGCGCGGACGTCACTGGATTCATCGGCACCAGGCGCGGCTCGCCTTCGGCATCCTGCGCCAGGATTTTGACCAGGATGACGAGAGTGAGGTGCGCAAGGCCGACGACTTGATTCGGCTGGAGTCCGCCCTCCGTTACCAGGGCGAGGGCTTCTTTCGCATCTTCAACCCGACGATCGCCGGGAATATCCGGACGCAGTTCGCGAAAGGATTTGCGTTTCCTGGCCAGGATAACCCATATCCCGACGACAATCCGCGGGGGGGAGAAATTACGGACGGGGAATCGCGTCTCGTGTCCCAGTTTCTGGCGCCTGCCTTCATCACGGAGTCCATCGGTCTGACGTACGAGCCTGCTCCGTGGGTGCAGATGCGTCTCGGCGCAGCTTCGAAGCAGACCATCGTGCTCAAGGACCAGTTGAAGGTACTGTACGATGTCGATTTTGACCGGGCCGCGCGGGTTGAGGCGGGTGCCGAGTACGCGCTCGACGTGAATCGGCGTATCACGGAGGACATTCGGTACAAGTCCAATCTGAATGCCTTCTTTTCATTCAATCAGACGGAGGATCCACCGGATGTGCTGTGGACAAACGTTCTGCAGCTGAGCGTCAACGATTATATCAGCACAGAACTGGAGGTCACACTGTTATATGATAAGAACATTGATGACAGCGTCCAGCTGAAGGAGGTGCTCTCCGTAGGGGTGTCGTTCGACGTACTGTAGCGTCCCCGCTGCGAGGCGGGCCACGACACTACGTGAGGATTCATCTGCGCCCGCTAACTTGAAGCGCCTCACCGGTCACGCGCACACGTACCGTCCGACAACCGAACCCATCGAGCGGTGAACCGAAGCTTTCGGATACATCTCGCGTATGCGGCGGTTGGCGTTGCGTTGTGGCCGATACCGCTGCTCAATGTGCTTCATGTAGAGTCTTCAGCCGTGGTGGCGGCCGCAGCCTATTTCATTTCGGGCTGGGCGGCCGCAACGAGCTTCACGCCGGCGACAAGCCCCGGGGAGGCAGTTCGCACCGGGCTTCATCTCCTGCCGCCGGCGCTCGTCCCGGCGGGACTGTTGACTGTTGCTATGCTCTGGGCACCGAACTGTGCCTACCTTACCGGGGTGGGATTGTATCTGCTGTTCGTCCCGGTGTCCGCGGTTCTGGGTGGGGCCGTCGCCTACGGAATCACCGCGTCCTCGACGGGACGCCCTGTAGTCCGCGTAGCCCTCGTGGGGCTTGTCGTGATGATGGCCGGGCCGGTGTACGACCTGGGCTTTCACCCTCAGTTTTTCACGTACAACCACGTCTTCGGCGGTGTTCTCGGGCCCATTTACGACGAGCAGCTCGCGATTCGGGCGGGACTGTTCTGGTTCCGCGGTGTGACCGTGCTGTGGATCGCTGTCGCCGTCGTCCTCGGCGCGCGGCTGCGTGGATTCGGGTCCCGGCGCTGGACGGGAACCGGCGTGATTGCCGCCGGGCTTCTCGGCGTTTCGTACCTCTTTGCCCCGAATCTCGGTGTGACGGTGACCGAGAGCCATCTCAAGAAGGCGCTCCCCGGAACGTTACAGACGGACCACTTCGAAATTCACTACGACTCCACTGCTCACGAGCCGGCGGAAGTTCGGTCGTGGGCATTGCAGCAGGAATTTGCGTATCACCAGCTGTCCGAACGACTCCAGACGGACATGGCCCGGGGCGAGCGCATCCTCACGTTTGTCTACCCGTCGCCGGAGGTGAAAGCGCGGCTCACCGGTGCGCGTCAGACATCCGTCGCACCCGTCTGGCTCGGACGGGCGCAGTCGCACCTGCTGGTGGACCGCCTGAAAGGTAGCTTCCAGCACGAACTCGCGCACCTGTTCGGCCGTCCGTTCGGGTTGCCGGGGGTTCGCGCATCGTGGTCAGTGGGTCTGGTAGAGGGATGGGCCGTTGCCCTGGAGCCGCCGTCTCTCGCACCGTCGCCCGACGACCTCGTCCGCGCGGCGCGGGGGCGCACCGGACTCGGCACGGACCTTCCCGAGGCGGTGGCCGCGCGCCTCTCACCTGCAGGGTTCTGGACGGATCGCGGCGCCGTCTCGTACACGACGATGGGATCGTTCGTGTCGTATCTCCTTGATCGGTATGGACCGGAACGACTGAAAGCCGTCTACGCCCGAGCCGATTTTCAGCGGGTATACGGGCGATCCGTCCGCGATCTTGCCGCGGAGTGGAGTAATGCGCTCTCACTGTCGACGCCAATCGATGCCGATGCCGGAGGAACGGCCGATCGGTGGTTCGCGCGACCGTCACTCCTGGAAACGAGATGCCCGCACTTCGTCCCGGCGCACCGCCGCCGGATCCAGGAAGCGGATCGTCAACTGGCTTCGGGCGACACGTCCGCGGCCATCACGCACCTTGAGCGTGCCATACAGCTCGAGCCGCGATCGGCGTCCGCACACGTGCGGCGCGCCCGACTCCGGCTGGCGCAGGCTGTGCCCGCAGACACCGTCCTCGCCGGTCTGGCCAACCTTCCCCCGGAGTGGCACACGCCTGGGGTCGACGTCGTCCGGGGCGATGCGCTGGTCCTGGCGAGACGCCCTGACTCGGCGGCGACGATGTACGATCGGGCTGTTTCGGCGATCCCTCCGTACCGGGTGGACGAGCGCGTGGCGATCTGGGTACGGCGCCTTTCGGTTCGCAATCCGACACTGTTGCGACACGTGGTGGGAGGTGGGCCGGCCGTGCCACGGGCCGAGCAGGTGCTGCGCTGGGCGGCGTCCTCCCCTCGCGCTCCGCAAGAGATTCGCCGCGCCCAACTCTGGGCCGCGCTTCTTTACGACGCAGGGCACCGGCCGGATGCGTCGGCGTTGCACTGGGCTTCTCTTATCCCTCTGCCTGAGCGACCGGCGGACTGGGAAAGACCTGCATTGGGTCTAGTAGACCGAATCGGAGGAAACGTGCTCCCGCGCGCATGGCGGGTGACGCTGTCTCATGAACTGCTTCGCGCATCTCTCACAGCACGGGCTGGTGGCTCGGAAGCGGTGTCCGCCATCGCTCAACGCGCGGCAGAAGAGATGACGGACCGACGCGCAGGTTCCGAAGCCCGCGTCTGGCATCACCTGGCGGAGCGGGCCGAGTGGCTGCGGAAACGGAACGACGAGACGCCCCGTGACGAACTCGAATCGACCTCCCGAGGCGGTTGAGGGGCATGGATGCATCACCTATACTCTGAGTACTGGCCCGCCGGCACGAGCCAGCCGTTTCCTCCGTGGTCTTGATCTCGTCCTCCATGCGCGCCTGTTTTTCCTCGTCTCGATCTGCGCGGCAGTGGTGTGTCCGGCCGGCCCTGCTGTCGACGCTGGCCGCACTGGTTCTGTTTTTCGCGGGTTGCGCGGGGACGGACACGGCAGAGTCCGAGTCCGCCGAGCCCGCCCGGGAGGAGGCCGGTCTCCGTCTCGCGCCACAGGCGGATCGCGCAAAGACGGTCCAGCTCTTCCGCGGGACGAATGAGGCCGCCCTTCCCATTCTGCGTCTGAACGGCTCCCAGACGCTCACCCTTGCCTTCGACCTCATCGGGGAGGCGTCGGGACCCGTGTCGGTCTATTTTTACCACGCTGACCGGGACTGGAACCGGGATGCTTCGGCAAGCCGCTTCCTGGCGAGTTTCCAGTCCGACAACGTCCTGGAGTACACGCCGTCGCAGGGGACGGAGGTGCGATACACGCATTACCGCTACCAATTCCCGAACGAGGACATCCAGTTTGAGGCGAGCGGCAACTTCATCGTCCGCGTGACCGAGCAGGGGAGGGAGGATGCCGTTCTGTTCGAGCGGCCCTTCTTCGTCACGGAAGACGCAGGGTCGCTGAACCTCGGCGTTGAAGGACTCATCGTGACCGGGCAGCAACAGCCGTCGGATCGTCCGATCGCGCGCTACGTGCCGCCCCCGGCGTTGAGCAGCAGCACGTACGACTACGCCGTCTGTTTCGCAAGGAATGCGGACTTCTCGGCCACGCGGTGCGCCAATCGGTCGCGCCTGATGCCCTCCGACGGAGTGGAGTTCGAGTTGTCACGAGGCCGTGCATTTGCTCCCGTTCGGTCGCGCTACGCCCTGGACCTGAGCCAGCTTCGCGTGGGACCACGCATCGAACGGGTCGACCGGTCAGTTTCCCCGTTTCAGGTGCTGCTCGAACCCGATGTGGCTCGCTTTTCCGGCACGCCGTTCCGCGACCCCATCGGACCCCAGATCGTGGTCAATGATGCCGTAACGGCGCTGTCTCGGCCGCAGACGGCGGCGGAATATGTGCAGACGACGTTCGCCTTCGTACCGCCGGCCGAACGCCCGGTCGGAGGAGAGGTGATCTTGGCCGGGAGCTTCTCCGGCGACCAGGTGAGATCGGAGAACCGGATGCGGTGGGTCGAGGGACGCGGCCGCTACGAAGCTGACGTTTTGCTGAAGCAGGGACGGTACGAGTACTTCTACGCGACCGACGATCCCGGCCTGCGCGCAGAAATGAACCGAACCGCCGCTCCGGCACGCGACCGGTACCAGGCGTTCGTCTACTACCGCGACATCACCCTCAATTCTGATCGACTGGTGAATGTAGGGACGGTCGAAGGCGTGCGGTAAGTCGGCGTCGTCTGGAGGTGCGACTGTGTACATAGGGCAAGGTCACCTCGACCCGATCGAGGGAGGGGGTACAGCTGGGTTTGTTTGTACTTTGGTTTGTCCATGGGTTTGGGCATCAGGGAACCCCGAACCTTGAACCCTGAACCTTGAACCCTATTCCCAAACGCAAAACGCCCCGACCTGCGTGAAGCAAGTCGGGGCGTTGGCACGTCGTGACGTCAGAGGCATTAGCCGATCACGTCAACGTCCTGCGCATTCGGGCCCTTATCTGTATGGCCGACCGTAAACTCTACACGGTCGTTCTCATTCAGAGTCTTAAACCCTTCAGTGTTGATTTCGCTATAGTGCACGAAAAGGTCCTCACCTCCCTCTTCAGGCACGATGAAACCAAATCCTTTCTCGTTGCTGAACCACTTGACGGTTCCGACTTTGCGCTCTTCCATGATGCTGCGTTGAATCCAATGAATGCATGAAGTAATGCAGGACTCCTCCACCCTGCTGGCGATCGAAGACGATCGAAACCGTCTTCGGGTCAGCCGGACATGAGGCCCTGGGTACGGTGGCGAAGTTAGTGGATGAGCATGCGGATTGTCAACCGTTGCCCTCAGTTTTTTGAAGGCGCACTCATCGACCCGCTCCGGACACGTCCCGAGGCAAGCATCCTGCAGCCCTCCACAACCCCGCGCCCCGGGTGAGGGTCCGAGCCAGGGAGCCATATTATTGAAACCTCCGTATTCTGGGCATATCTTCATCATGCATCCTTTTTGTCTATATTTCTGTGAACGCCTGTTTCGCCCATGATGGCCCGATCCGACCCGTTTGATCTCACACCGTGCGCCGATCCCGACCCGAGCTTTGCGTCAAGTGCCGAGGCACGAGACTGGTTGCTTACGGCCTGTAAGGGGCATCCGTCTCTTGCACGGTTCCGTACCATCGGGGAGAGTGAGGAGGGACGTCCCATCGACGCGGTCGTTCTCGGGAGCGGCGAGCGGCACGTCAGCTTGATCGCGGGCAACCACGCGGATGAGCCCGTCGGTCCGGAGACGCTTCGGTCAATGATTCGCGAGGTCCTGGATCAGCCGAATCGATTCGAGGGGGTGCTCGAGCGGTTTACGTTCTACATCGTGCCCCATACGAACCCTGACGGAGAGCATCGGAATCGGCCGTGGATCAAGGCCTGGCCCGACATCCGCGCCTACCTGCGGCACGTCAGTCGCGACCTGCCGGGGCGTGACCTGGAGTTTGGGTTTCCGTCGATGCGGCCGGAGAATGAGGCGGTGGCGTCGTTCCTGAAGCCGCATGCACCGTTTGTCTTGCACGCCAGTCTGCACGGCATGTCGGTCAGCGAGGGGGCGCTTTTGCTGATCAATCGTCCCTGGACGTATCGCACAGAGGACCTGCAGGACGAATACAGGCGCGCGGCGGCCGAGGCGGGCCTCGCCATGCACGATCACAACCGGAAGGGCGAGAAAGGGTTTTTCTGGATCGATCCCGGTATCCAGACGACACCCCGCGGGGAGGCGATGCGGTCCTACTTTCGGTCGATCGGCGACGACGACATGGCGCGCCGCTTCCACGACAGTTCGATGGAGATGGTGATGGGGTGGGGCGGAGATCCGCTGTGCCTCGTAACGGAGCTACCGCTGTGGGTCCTCACGGGCGGGCCGACCTCCGTTGCTTCATCCGATCACCCGCATCGTCCGGCCCGCTATGAAGCGTTTCGGGACAGGTTCGCCGACCTTCGCCATCGTGACGTGGCTGACGACGATGATGCCGTTGCGGACCTGCTTCGCACATTCTCGCTTACGCCCCTTCCGCCGTCTGAGGCCATGCGTTTGCAGCTCACCGCTCTTAGTCTGGCCCTCGCGACCATAGGGTGATCTGGCGGTCGGTGCCAGGGGAAGACCGGTGCACCGGAAGGCCGTTGCCTGCGCAGATTGTGGGCGCGAACGCCAGGCCAACCGGCTATCCGAAAAGTAGCTTCACGACGTAGACCGACGCCAGAAAGCCGACGAAATCGGCAAAGAGTCCGGCCGGAACGGCGTGGCGCGTCTCCCGGATGTTCACAGCGCCGAAGTAGACGGCGATCACGTAGAACGTTGTTTCGGTCGATCCGAACATGGTGGCAACCATTTTCACGAGGAGCGAGTCCTCCCCGTACTGCTGGATCATGTCCGCGACGAGCCCGGCCGAGCCGGATCCGGTCAGGGGACGGATGAGGCCCATCGGGACCACCTCGGCAGGGATGCCAATGAGGGCGAGAACCGGGTCAAGCATGTCGACGAGGAAGTCCATGGCACCGCTCGCACGAAACATCCCGATCGCGAAGAGGATCGCGATGAGATACGGAATAATGGTGACGGCCACCTGGAAGCCTTCTTTGGCTCCCTCGACGAACACTTCGTAGACGCGAACCCCTTTGTAGAGGCCGTATAGCGGAAACCCGACGAGCAGGGAGGGAAGAACGAAGTAAGAAAGAACGGAGACGACGTCGCGCAGAACTTCAATCATGGGGCAAAGGCGTGGAATGACAGGGCTTGATCGGGAGGGCGTGGCCGAAACAGAGGCGGAAGCGAGACTCAGGCGTCGTCCTTCTGGAGCATCGGATTCGAGCGGCGGAAGCGCCGGAGCCGGCTCAGCCCATAGGCACCCAGGATGCCGGCGATACTGGAAAAGAGCGTCGCCAGCGTGATAGAGAAGAAGAGCTGGTTGATCTGCAGGCCCATGATTGCCACGAGGAGCGAAGGCGGGACGAGCTGGACGCTGGACGTGTTCATGGCAAGGAGCATCACCATGTCATCCGTCGCGGTTTCCTTCTTCGGGTTCAACTCCTGGAGGTCCTCCATCGCTTTGATCCCGAGTGGTGTGGCGGCGTTTCCAAGCCCGAAAACGTTCGCGAGCAGGTTGAGCGTCACATTCGCGAGGGCCGGGTGATCCTTCGGCACGCCTGGAAAGAGCGGCGACAGCACCGGCTGGACAAATCGTGCGAGCGCCTGAACGAGTCCCGCTTCTTCCCCGATCTTGACGAGCCCAAGCATCAACCCAAGAATGCCGATGAACCCGAGCGCGAGCGAGGCGCCGGTTTCGGCAAAGGTCAGAGCCGCCTGCGCAATGTCGTTCATTTTCCGAAATCGGACGGGCTCGAAGCGCAGATCCACCGCCACCGGTCCGGATGCGAATCGGGGAGACCCATCGATGCGTGCACGCAGCGGATCTCCATCCTCATCCGCCTGAAAGGAGCGGATCGTGGCGAGAGGCTCCGGCAGGGCGCCGGCCTCGAGGCGGATCTGGCGGCCGTCGCGCGTCTGAACGAGCGTGCCGTCGTAGGCGGATGCGAGTGAATCGGGCGAATCCTCGGGAAAGCGGCTCCGGTACGTCTCGTCGTCAAACGTGACCCGGACCGGTTGTCGTCGGGCGTCGGCGTCGTAGCCCTGAGGGAAGGTGACGGCGGCCGGAACCGCGGATTCGTTGGGAAAGCGATCCTGAACGAGTTCCGTGACATCCGTCACGAGCGCGAAGGCGAGACTGAACACGATCAGTCCCGCCCAGATGTAGTTGAGCATGGGCGCAGGGAGTCAGCAATACGATCCGAGACATGCCGGGTCACCCCGGCGCCCTTCATGGTACGGAGCGAGATGGAGAAGAGAAATGCGGGGCCCGTTCAGGGCAAGGTTCAGGGCAAGGTTCAGGGTTCAACGTTCAGGGTTCAGGGTTCCGGGATTTGAGCTCCGAGTTCTGGGTTCTGGGATGGTCTGGGGTAGATTCAAAGTTAGTTGGAAAATGACCACCGCCGCAGGCAGCGCCGACCGTTGCAACGATCGAGGAGCTGCTCGCTGCCCCACCCGACGTTAAGCTGGCGATGATCGAACGGGCCATCGATGGTTTACTGGCCCTGGCCACGTCGCTGATGAGCAAAGAAGTGCGCTCGATGGCCGGGCCGCGCTACAGCCGCCACAAGCCCCATGGCGGCCGTTACGTGCGCTGGGGCTCCAACCCGGGCCGCGTGCGCGTCGGGGCCGAGCGCGTGCCGGTCGACGTCCCGCGGGTACGCAACCGCACCAACGCCCCAACGCCTCAACGAATCAATGCATCAACGCCCCAACGCATCAACGCACATACGTAAAACCGCGCTGATGTACTCACCGGCTCACCCATCTGCCATCTCCGCTTCGGGTTCGGAGACGTCGTCGAAATAGGCGCGGACGGTTTCCGCTTTCGCCGGGCCGACGACCTCTGCGATGTCAGACTCGGCGGCGTTCTTGACTTTTGTTACCGACCCGAAGTGGTTCAGCAGGTCCCTGGCGGTCTTCGGACCGATGCCGTGGATGTCGAGCAACTCGGAGTGGAGCGTTTTCTTTTTGCGACGCTTGCGCTGATACGTGACGGCGAAGCGGTGTGCCTCATTTCGGACTTTCTGGAGGAGCTGGAGTGCGACGTCGTCTTTCGCGATCATTACCGGATCCGTGTCGCCGGGCATGAACACCTCCTCCAGACGTTTTGCGATTCCGATCACCTGGAACTTCCCGTACGCCTCCACTTCCTTCAGAACCTTGACGGCACTGGATAGCTGGCCCTTTCCGCCGTCAACAACCAGTAGATCTGGCCAGGGGCCGTTTTCCTCTACGATCTTGCTGTAGCGACGCTGGATGACTTCCCGCATCGCCTTGAAGTCGTCGGGACGTCCTTCGTCGGTCGTCCGGATCTTGTACGTGCGGTACTCGCTCTTCCGCGGCGTGCCGTCGGTGAAGACGACGCAAGAGGCGACCGTCTCCGTCCCCCCGAGGTGCGAGATGTCGATTCCGTCGATGCGGCGCGGGAGATCCTCCATCTGCAGGTTCTTCCGCAGCGACTTGACCGCTTCCGGAATGCGGTCGCGCTCGCGCTTCATCTGCTGCGTCTTCCATTCGCCGACCAGGAGTTTCGCGTTCGACGCAGCCATCCGGATCAACGACGCTTTGTCGCCCCGCTGCGGGACCTTGACGGGTACCTGTTTGCCCTTTTCTCGCCGCAGAAGCTGTTCGAGTGCGTGCGTGTCCTGCGCCGGATGGTCGTTCGGGTCGACCGACAGCAGCACCTCGTCGGGGAAGAAGTTGGCCTCCGTGTAATACTTCTCGACGTACGAAAGCAGCAGTTCTTCGTCCGATCGACCGTCGATCCGCCGAATGTACGTGTGCCGACGCCCGATCATTTTCCCTTCCCGAACGGTGAACTTGACCGCACACGCCACCCCCTCGTTTCGGTCGACGTGCAGGGCGAAGACGTCGCGGTCGGCATTGTCCTGGCTGACGATCTTCTGCCGCTGCGAATACTTTTCCAGCGCGGAGATCTGGTCCCGTAGGCGCGCAGCTTCTTCAAAGTTCAGGTCCTCCGACTGCTCCTCCATCTCATCCTCGAGCAGGTCGATCAGCTCCTGCGTGTGGCCGTTCAGCAATTTCTCGACCTGGTCGATCGTCTGCATGTAGTCCTCGTGCGACTGCTCGCCAATGCACGGGCCCTTGCAGTTGTCGATGTGGTACTGGAGGCAGACGTCGTACTTGCCGGCCTCGATCGGCTCGGGGTCGAGCTTCAGCGAACAGGTGCGAAGCTGGAAGACGGAGCGGATGGCGTCCATCATCTTGTTCATCTGCCCGACATCCGTGTACGGACCGAAGTACTTGGATCCGTCCTGCTTGCGTTTCCGCGTCTTGAAAACGCGTGGAAAGCGTTCGTTCTTAATGCAGATATACGGATACGTCTTGTCGTCGCGCAGATTGACGTTGTAGCGCGGCTGGTGCTCCTTGATCAGGTTGTTCTCCAGAATCAGCGCCTCCACCTCTGTATCGGTCACAATGACCTCGACGTCGGCGGCCTTCCGGACCATCACGTCGATGCGCCGGGAGTGGTTGCGGCTGTTCTGGAAGTACGATCGGACGCGGCTCCGGAGGTCCTTCGCTTTCCCTACGTACAATACCATTCCCTCCTCGTCGAGATGCTTGTAGACCCCCGTGTCACGCGGCAGGTTGTCCAGCTTCTCGCGAAGCGACTCAGGTTTGGAGGCGAGGAGGTCGTTCATGGACTCACGTTGCGGGCGACAGAAAACGTCATGTACGCAGGAAAACGCTGGAGCCGACGGTCGTGATTCGCCGTGAAAGGAACACCCTCGGAATTTCGCACACGCGCCAAGCGCCCGGGATCAGCACAGGCTACCCCCGGACGCTATCACGATGACACAGAACCCGCACACCCGCTCGCCCTCACATCAAACCGGCTGCTTCGCGGTCTTTCCCCGTCGGTCTACGGGGACACGTACTCGAGCGGAACGCCCGGGCCGAGCGGAAGGCCGAAGATGATCCACAGAACCAGTGTCGTGGTGCTGACAATTCCGAAGACAATCGAGTAGGGGAGCATAAGCGCCACGATCGAGCCGATACCGCTGTCCTTCACGTATCGCTGGGCAAAGATGATTACCAGGGGGAAGTACGGAAGGAGGGGCGTCAGAATGTTGGTGAAGGCGTCTCCGATCCGGTAGGCCGCCTGCGTCGTTTCCGGTGAATAGCCGAGCAGCATCAGCATCGGAACGAAGATCGGTGCCAGGATCGCCCATTTCGCCGACGCACTTCCGACGAACATATTGATGAGGGCGGACACGAATATGAAGGACACCACGAGCGGGATGCCCGTGAAGCCGACCGCCTCCAGACCGCTGGCGCCCGTGATGGCGACGACAGACCCGAGGTTCGACCAGCTGAACATGGCGATGAAGTGCGCAGCGGCGAAGGCCAGGACGATGTACGCCCCCATATCCGACATCGTATCGGCCATCATCTCCGCCACGTCCTTGTCGGATTCGATCTTGCCAGTCGACATGCCGAACGCGAGGCCCGGGAGAAAGAACAGCACGACCATGAGGGCGACGATGCTTTCATAAAACGGATCGAGCGATCCGGCTGAGCCGCGTAGGGGAGCGCCCTCCGGTATCACGAGCATGGCCACACCTGCCGCGACCACAGCGAACACGATTCCCGCAACCCGAAGCCCCCGCCGCTCTTCGCCGGACAGGTCGTGGGACGAATCCGCGTCCAGGTCGTCCGGCGGGTCGTAGACGCCCAGTCGAGGCTCGACGATGCGCTCGGTGACCCACACGCCCGCGACCATGAAGACCGGCACGAGCGCGATCATGATGTAGTAGTTGGCCGTGGCGTCGACGGAATACCCGCTGTCGATCAAGCGGGCGGCGGGCTCTGTAAACCCGGCGAGCAGCGGATCGAGGGACGTGAGCGACAGGTTGGCGCTGAAGCCGGCGGACACACCGGCGAATGCTGCGGCGAGTCCGGCCAGCGGATGGCGTCCCGCACCGTAGAACAGGACGGCACCGAGTGGAATAACGACGACGTAGCCGGCGTCCACGGCGAGACTCGACATGATCCCGGCGAAGACCAGCGCTGCCGTAAGCGCCGCGTCGGGGACGGACCTTACGAACGCGCTTAGGGCGGCGCTGATGAGGCCCGACTTGTCGGCCACGCCGATTCCGAGCATCACGACGAGCACCAGGCCAAGCGGAGGAAAGGCCGCGAACGTTTCCGGCATTTCCACAAACAGGCGCCGGATGTTCTCGGAGGAGAACAGGTTGTCCACGGTGATGGTCTCGCCAGTGCCCGGATGAACGGCACTGACGCCGGTGGCCGAGGCAAGCCAGGAGGCGATCATCACGATCCCGATGAAAATAAAGAAGAGCGTGACCGGGTCCGGCAGGGCGTTACCGGTGCGTTCGACACGATCGAGGAGCCGGTCGCTCCACGACTCGGCAGTGGTTGAGGTGCTCATGCGTAGCGAGACATGCGGAAATGAGAACAGACGCCCCGGTAGTATATCGCACGTCACCGAAAAAGGGAAGTGCGATACGCGACTTCCCTCGAGCATGGTGCGCGCACGGTGCCGACCGCACTTTGTTGGTGGAGTACGTCGGCATATTCCGATACGTGTGTCATCTGACGTGTCACAGGCGTCTCACAGGGTCTAAAGATGACACTTTTTCTTCGGGCGTTGCGTTTAAGACGCGGTTCTGCGGACGGAGAGACGTCCAGAGGAAGCGATTCCAAGAGTGGTACGTGGTTCGCACGTACACGGGCTGACGCCGGCGCGGAAGCGTCCGGCCGACTGCTTTTTCGTCATATCGAGTTTCCGAGATGAATGCATACGGACACGGGCGAGGCAAGAAAACGGTGGCACACGAGCGGATCGATCCCACGTTAGGCGTTCTCAGTGGGGGCGCGTCTGCCGCCGCCGATACGCCATCTGAGAACGAGCCAACCCGTCTTCCGAAATCACTGCTAGAAGACGCCGGTTTGCCGGTGCCTGACACATACGCGAGGATAACACGCCCTGAGGAGGTCGAGAGCGCGTGGTCTGCGTTGCGGGATCTGCCGACCTTCGTCTTGAAGCCGATCGGCGCCGCACCGGCCTGGAAGGCCGTCCTCCTGAAGAAAGTCGAATCGAGCGGTGCGGTCGAATGGCGAACTCCGATAGGACGCATTCTTTCCGAGCGGGACATAGTGCGGCTCATGGAAAACGCCGTCTCCGGAATGTCGCCGACGGCAGCGCAAGGCATCCTCGCCGAATATCGCTGCACGATCGATGACATGTTCTACCAGATCTATCCGCGCGGTCTGTCGTACGTTCGTATCATAACGTACTGCGGCGACCCGAAATTCGCCCTTGCCCGCATCCCGACGGACACGTCCGACGGACGGGCAACCTTACAGGCCGGCGCCCTCTGTGCGGGGATCGACATGGCATCGGGCCGAATGCACCCGGCCCACGACCGCGATGGACTTCTCGCCGAACACCCGGATACGTACTCGTCCATCGAGGGTGTACGAATCTGGCGCTGGGACCGCCTGCTGGACCTCTCCATGAAGGCCGCGGAAGCCATCTCGATGGACTACCTCCACGTCGAAACGGTCATCGACGCCTATCGAGGACCGCTGGTGATGGACGTCAGCGGCCATCCAGATCTCGAAGTCCCGTCGATTACGGAGGGAGATGTGTATCGTACGCTCTCGGGACTGTAACGCGTCTCGCCGAAATCGACGCGAACGCATGAAGCCATCGTGGCACACGCGGCCGTAATTGTTTGGCGCACGAATCATTTTGAATTCAAAAGACGCGTTTCAACGGCGCGGAAACATCTGCCGCATGCAGCCATCAGCACGAACCGTTCGGATCGATGGCCGTTATCTTCATTTCTGTAGGCCGTCACGCGGCTGGAATCCTTTCGCCGGCCATCATCGGCCCGCGTCGGGCTCCCTCAGATAGAACCGCCCGTTTTTGATCCGCGTCTTGGGACAAACCTCCTTCGAGGTCAGGCGTAAGGATCGCTGCACGGGTCTCTAACCAACTCTCGCTCCATATGACGACCGGTACTTCTGAATCCGAGGCGCATCAGCATCTTCTGAGGAGCGGGAAGGCATGCATTATCGGGGCGGGCATCTCCGGGTTGACGGCCGCGAAGGCGCTGAAGGATCACGGGCTGCCGTACGATCACTTCGAGCTTGGATCCGACCTCGGGGGTCTCTGGCGGTTCGACAACGACAACGACCGCTCAGCGGCCTACCGAACGCTCCACATCAACTCCAGCAAGCACAATATGGAGCTGGAGGATTTCCCGATGCCGGAGGAGTTTCCCGTGTTCGGTCACCACGCAGAGGTTCTTCGCTACTTTGAGGCGTACGCTGATGCCTTCGACCTGACGTCCGGGATCACGTTCAACACGGGCGTCGAGCACGCTGATCGCGTGGATCCGGACACGTGGCGGGTTCGGCTCACGACCGGGGAGGTGCGGGAATACGGAGCCGTCCTGGTTGCAACCGGTCACCACTGGAATCCCCGCTGGCCTGATTTCCCCGGATCCTTCGACGGACGTGTGCTGCATTCACATGCGTACCGGGAGCCGGAGGATTTCGCCGGGGACCGGGTCCTCGTTGTCGGCATCGGAAACAGCGCGTGCGATATCATCGTCGACCTCTGCCGGGTCGCCGGGCAGGTGACGCTGTCGACGCGATCCAGTGCATGGGTGCTGCCGAAATACGTCCTGGGTCACCCGTTGGACCAGTGGACGAATCCGTACATGGAATATCTCCCCGTCGGCGTGCGGCGGGCCCTGTTCAAGCTGCTCGTGTGGATGTCCGTCGGTGACCAGGAGCGGTACGGACTTCCCAAGCCGGATCACGATCTCATGGAGGAGCACCCGACGATCTCCCAGGAACTGCTGTCTCAGATTGGTCACGGGCGTGTCGCCGTTCGTCCGAATATCGATCGATTGGACGGGGCGACCGTCCACTTCGAAGACGGCGCGTCAGAGGTCTTCGATGCGATCATTTATGCTACGGGCTACGACATCGCGTTTCCGTTTCTCCCGGATGACCTTTTCTCGGTCGAAAACAATCGGGTTCGTCTCTACCGGTACGTCGTACCGCCGGAAATGCCGGGGCTGTACTTTCTCGGCCTTATCCAACCGCTGGGCGCCGTCATGCCCCTGGTCGAGAAGCAGGCGAAATGGGTCGCCGAGCTCCTGGCGGGCCAGGTCGCCGTTCCGTCCGTGGAAGCCATGGAGGGGGAAATCGACGCTGCACTCACCGCTATGCAGAATCGGTACACTGCATCGCCGCGGCACACCATCCAGGTCGACTTCTGGAACTACATGCACGAGATGGAGCGGGAAATGCGCCGGGGGGCCAAACGCGCCGAACGAATGAATCTCGAGCCCGCAGCTGGATCTCGCGCCGTCGTGCAGGAGGCCTGACCCTCGCCCATCGGAACGAAGTCTATCTTCCAGAAGCGCCTCGTCATACCACTACGTCTACCCTCGGAATGGATCGCGTCCAGCCAGCTGTATCTCGGCGCTTCATCTTCGGACTCACGGTCGTCGCATGCCTGATGGCAGCGCTGCCGTAGAGTGGGCGGGGCCAGTGGGAGGGGTACGAGCCGACGCGTCTGGACACGCTGCTCTCGACGATGGAGCGCAACATCGAACGGGGGGATCGGTCGAACATCGACACCGATGCGTTCAACATGTGGATCGCGCCACGGACGCCGCGGATGCGGGTTCGGGCGACGTACACCGGGGAGACGCGTCCAATCCCAGTCCGCCACCCGATACATGTTGAGGTCCTGGTTGCGCTCCGCAGGTCTGGACTCCAACTACGTCGACCTGTACAATTCGTCCGCCCGGTTTCGTACCACTGCCGGCGATCTCTGGCTTCCCGTGCAGTCGACGCCACTGGACTAGATGCAGGACGAATTTTCGAAAGGCGAGGGCATCGAGCTGTATGCGGTCTACATCGGCGCCTTTGCCACCGCGCGCGCCCCGATCCAGTGGATGATTTTAGTAAACGAATACCAGCCGGGGTAACGCGAAGTGGCAGCTGACCCACCCGGCCGGGGCCTCTTTCCAGGTGGATTCGTGGACGCATGATGTTCAAGACGGGTGGACGTCTCCGCTGTCTCGATTCTGCCCGCGACCGCACTTGACGAGAGGGTGAAACGGTCGTACATTTTCCGGTCCGAGTGCCCTACCACTGTTTCCACCGACCGTCATGATGAAACGTACTGTTATCGGGCTTGTCGCCCTTTTGTGCCTCTCGGTGCTCGCGCCGACCGTCTCCGCGCAGATGGTGTCGGAACTGCCGGCGCGCACGGTTGAAGCCGAGGCCTTCGAAGACAACGAAGACGCTCTCACTCCGAAGGACATCGCCCGAATTAAACAGGTTGGTAGCGCCGTCGTCACGCCGGACGGTGACCACGTTGCCTATACACTCTCCGTGCCGGCGAATCCGACCGAGTCCAACGAACCGGCGTCGAGCCAGCTGTGGGTGGTGAATGTGGAGTCGGGCCAGGCCACGCCGTATGCCACACGCGGCAACGTTCGGGGCCTCGCCGTTCGACCCGAGCACAACACGCTCACCTTCATTGACCAGCTCGGCGACGCGGAAACGGCGCGGATTTACGAAGTCCCGCTGAGCGGCGGTGAGGCTACGGAATTGTTTGCCTTCGACACCTCGATTTCGTCGTACGACTGGTCTCCGGACGGGTCGCAACTTGCGTTTTACGCAGCAGACCCCGAGGCCGAGGAGCCGGAGAGCGACCTGCCGTATCAGCCGGAAATCTACGAAGAGGGGCTGACCTATTCCTACGGATACATCGCCGATGTATCCGCCGGTACGACCACGCGTATCGACTCGGACCGGAACGTCTCCGGCGTGACGTGGAGCCCGGATGGATCAACGCTCGCCATCCTGACGGCTCCCACGCCGCGCGTCGACGACTTCTACATGAAGCGGCAGATCGATATCGTGGAGGCGTCCAGCGGCGACGTTACATCAACGGTCGACCATGATGGCAAATTCGGGCCGCTCGCCTTCAGTCCGAACGGCGCTCACCTCGCGTTTGTAGCGGGCGCCGACATTCACGATCCGATCGACGGTCGTCTCTTCGTCGTCTCTGCCGACGGCGGCTCGCCGACGGCACTGATGCCCGACTTCGAGGGCAAGATGGAAGACATCCGGTGGCGCGACAATGAGACCATCGAATTCCTGGCCAGCGAAGGCGTTCACTCGACGCTCGCGACCATCGGCCGCGACGGCTCCGAGATGGAGCGTGTACTATCCGGTGATGGCCCGGTCCTGCACTCGCTTGATGCGGCGGGCGACACCCATGCGTTCGTCGCAGACGCGCGGACGCATCCGCGCGAGGTGTACATTCTGAATGGTACGTCGCCGGAGCGACTCACCGATCACAACCCGTGGCTTGCCGATGAGAAAATGGCAACCCAGGAAGTGGTCAGCTACACGGCGCGGGACGGCATGGAGCTGCAGGGACTGCTGATCCATCCGCTCGACAGAGAGGAGGGGAGCACGTATCCGCTCATCACGGTCGTGCACGGCGGACCCGAAGCCCACTACGACGACGGGTGGTTGACCTCCTACAGCACAGCGGGCCAGATGGCGGCGGCACGCGGCTATGCGGTCTTTTACCCGAACTACCGGGGCAGCACCGGTCGAGGCGAAGCCTTCGCCAAGAGCAGTCAGGGAGACCTTGCCGGAAGTGAATTCGACGACGTTGTCGACGGCGTCGACGCGCTGATCGATCGGGGACTCGTGGACCCGGACCGCGTTGGCGTGACGGGCGGCTCCTACGGGGGCTATGCGACGGCCTGGATGTCGACGCGGTATACAGATCGGTTCGCGGCCGGCGTGATGTTCGTGGGCATCTCGAACAATATTTCTAAGTGGGGCGAAAGCGACATTCCGGAAGAGCTCTTCCTCGTCCACTCGCGGGAGCGGATCTGGGAGGACTACATGGGTTACCTTGAGCGTAGCCCGATCTACCACGCCGGGGAGGCCCGGACGCCGCTCCTGATTCTGCATGGAAAAGAGGACCCGCGCGTCCACCCGAGCCAGTCGCTGGAAATGTACCGGCACATCAAGACGCGGACGGATACGCCCGTCCGTCTTGTGCTCTACCCCGGTGAGGGACACGGCAATCGGGCAGCTACCGCTCGTTTGGACTATAATATCCGGATGCTCCGGTGGTTCGATCGCTTCCTTCAGACGGATGGATCAGCGATCGGGGCGCGATAGCACCATCGATTGTATCAACGGGACGGAGCCCTCCCGATGTGGAACCGCCGTCCTTTCTTCGGGTGCCTTCTGTGCAGAAACGCACGGAAGGCACTTCGTTTTTCATGCGTCCTGACCCCAACGAACCCCCGCCCCCCGATGATGAACCAGCCCACCCTTTTTGTCACTGGAGCGGCCTCCGGCATAGGTGAAACGGTCGCCCGCAGGTTTGCGGACCGGGGATGGTTCATCGGTCTGTACGATCGAAATGGCGAGGGCCTCGAGCGCGTCCACCGCGATATCGGGTCCGAGCGTTCCTGCTTCAAGCAAGTCGACGTCACGCAAACAGGTCAGGTGGAGGAGGCCGTACAGCACTTCGATGAGGCGACGGGTGGACGCATGGATCTGCTGTTTAACTCGGCCGGTGTCCTGAAAATCGGCCGCTTTGAGTCGATGGACCCGGACGACCTCCGGCACGTCATCGATGTCAACCTTACCGGGATGATGCTCGTCACCCGTCTCAGTTTTCCGCTGCTTCAACGCACGGAGGGCGCGCGGGTGATCTCCATGGCGTCTGCATCCGCGGTGTACGGGACGCCCGAACTTGCCACGTATTCGGCCACAAAGGGCGGCGTTCGAACGCTCACGCAGGCGCTGAACCTGGAGTGGGCCCATCACGACATCTACGTGTGCGACATCGTGCCGCCGTATGTCGATTCACCCATGACGCGGGAGGCCGCGCGGTCCGCCAGCATGGATCGGATGGGCGTCGATCTGACCCCGGACGATGTGGCGGACGTCGTGGAGCAGGCCGTTCAGGAGAACCGGATCCACTGGCCTGTCGGAAAGCAGTTTGCCTGGCTCTACCGAGCATCCGAGGTGCTTCCGTCGAACGTCGTTCGGCTGATCATGCGCTACGCATCCGGCTTTTAGACGTGAACACAGGGGCCGAAGGTCGACCAACACGACGGCAACGCGTAGAGGCCATGTCTACGGTTCAGGTGAACGCCGGTTACAGACCGGGGCTGAATGCAAAAGCCGCCGGGCGATGGCCACGGCGGCAGTGCGAACGTTCTCTCGATACGTGCGAAGTACGGGATCGCCTGTCAGTTCATTCCCGGTCCGCCGATGGATCGCTTCAATTCTTTAATCTCCTGCTTGAAGTTGGCTTCGACATCCAGCCGATCCGCTACTTTCTTATTAGCGTGAATGACGGTGGAGTGGTCGCGGCCACCGAAGCGGGAGCCGATGCTGGCGTATGATTCGTTCGTGAGCTCCCGGCACAGGTACATAGCGGTCTGTCGTGCTGCCGCGATCTCACGCTTCCGCGAGCGAGACAGCAGATCGTCGACGGAGAGGCGGTAGTAATCTGCGACGGTCTCGATGATCGCTCCGCACTCCACACGCGACGACGACGTGTCGTCGATCTGATCGTGGAGGAGCTGCCGCGCCGTCTGCATGCTGAGCGTCTCGTTGTCCAGCTGTGCGATGGCGGCCAAGCGGTTGAGGGCGCCCTCGAGCTTCCGGATGTTGCTGTCGATGCGATGGGCGAGAAGCTCGACCACCTGCGGGTCCACGTCGATGTTTCGACGACTCGCCTTCCGCTGAAGAATCGCGATGCGTGTTTCCAGGTCGGGGCGCTGAATATCTGCCGAGAGGCCCCACTGGAAGCGGGAGAGGAGCCGCTCCTCGATGCCATCAATTTCCGACGGGGGACGATCCGCACAGAGGACGATCTGGCGCCCGTGCTGGTGGAGGTCGTTGAAGATGTGGAAGAACTCCTCCTGCGTCTTTTCCTTTCCGCCGAAGAACTGGACGTCGTCCACGATCAGCAGGTCCGCCTGGCGGTAGTATGCGGAAAAGTCGGCGATGGAGTTGTTCTTCACCGCCCGCACGAACTGGCTCGTGAACCGGTCGCTCGAAACGTACAGAACCGACTCCGTGGTCTGCTTTTTCTGCGCGTGATTGGCGATGGCCTGCGCTAAGTGGGTCTTGCCGAGACCGACGCCGCCGTAAATCAACAGCGGGTTGTAATTGGTTTCGCCCGGCGATTCCGCTACGGCGACCGCAGCACTCCTGGCGAGCCGGTTGCCGTCTCCTTCGATGAACTCATCGAAGGTATATGACGCCTTGAGGTGGGAGGGAGGCGTCGATACCGTTCGACCAGAGGCAGTCTCTGTGCCGTTCGGCGACCCCCCCGATCGACCGGAGCGGTTGACCTTCTGGTGGGCGGGAGGGCGTCGATTCCCGCCGGTGCGCCCCCCGCCTGTACCGCCACCGGGACCGCCGCCGCGATTCGTGCGGGAAGGGCGTGTGCGCGGGTCCGCGGCCGACGACGACCCGTCACCGGAGAGCGTGCCCGGGTGCGCGGCCGCTCGCGCAAGGTCGCCGGAGTCACCGCGACCGGCCTGCGACGCATCGGCCGCATCAGCGGGGCTGCTGCTTTCCGCGGACGTTGATCGTTCACGCGCAGCCGACCGGTCCCGCCGCGGTGCGGACGGGGCAGCATCGGTCGATGCATCGGGCATGTCCGAGTCGCCTCCAGGAAGCGATTCAGCAACCCGAAACTCGATGGCCGTTTTTTGCCCAACGGCCTTTGAGACCGCCTGCTGCAGGTTATTATTGAACCGGCTCTGCAGATACTGTGCGTTGAACGTCGTCGGTACCTCGAGAATCAGGTACACGCCGTCCTCCGCATCCTCTAATGAAACGGGATCGATTGGCACGAGCCAGTTTTCCACCGTACGGCTCGGGATCTCCTCGCGGAGGTGCTTGAGCGTAGCAGTCCAGGCATCTGTCGCTGAAGGTACCATAAATGGAAGAGAGGCGAACGAAATCGTACAAGGACGGACGAGTCCGCCGGACGACAACAGTTTGGAGGGCCCGCGATGTCGAGCGGATACAAAAGGTAGATGCGGACCGCCCTGAACGCAAGTGAATGTCGCGATCGATTATCCACTGTTTTTCCCCAGCGGACGAGCGTTATCCACAACCAATCCACATTGCCCGTTCGAGCGGCGTCAGACCCGGTCGTGAGCGGGTCTACCGGCCGCTCTGACCCGGTGACCGGGCCCGGGCGAACGAATGGATGACACGCTGCATCGCGAGATCTTCAACGGTGACTGCACCGGAGGCAGGCTGTGACGTTCGTGCCACCCGCATCCGATCGGACGTGCGAACGACACGGCTTGACTCGGAGGGTCATACGTGGCGTCGCTGTCGTCGATCGTGGTCCAGTCGCTGCACTGTTGTCCCCGGGATCGGGGCGCGACCCACCAACCTGCGTTCCGGGACGGTGATTCAGGACGCGGTCCAATTTCGCCCGTCTTTGCGTATTGCTCACCCGATGCCCATCCTTCCCGAAAAAACGACGATCGGTATTCTGATGGCCACAAACACAAAGCGCCCTCTCCCGAAAGGGAAAAGGCGCTTGTGGCTGACAGCTTCCGGTTGTCGCCGGGCGCACCGGCTATGGATCCTCCAGCAAGAGATCCCATGTCGTGAGAGGCGATCACCACGGTCTCAAAGAGACCGCCGGTCGGTGAGGCCTCCGTTAGTGCGACGCCACGGGACAAACCGGACAGGTCGTATGTGGTCTACAGTGCCATCACGGCGGGAACGTCCGACGAAGAGGACGAACCGTTCGACGATGCATCTTCTGGTGTCGCTTCTCCGTTTGAAGCGGAGGTAGCCTCACCTTCTCCGTCAGATGCTCGCGCCGGACCTTCAATGGACGCCTTCGGGGTGATCAATCGCACAGCTTTGATCAGAAGACGTATGGCCGTTTGCTTCCGCGCCGTGGATACCGGCATGCCGTGAAGCAGATGAAGAAATTCACGGGCACAGGCTTGCAGACGCTCGGCGCGCGAGCGAGTCGCCGCATCCGTATCGGATGCCGTTTCCGCTCGGTCAATGTCGGACGACGCGTGGGAAGACGCGGGGTCGCGGGACGAGGACGAACGTGGACTCATCACGGTGCGATCGTCTGCAGGGTGGGACGGGCCGGGGAGCCTCGCAGTTGAATTCCCAGTAACCTGGGAGCATGGGTCCGGCCCCGGGCGCGTGTCGGGGTGCGCCCGAAGCCGGTGCGAGGACCGCATGGCCACCCTATTAGTATCCAAGCCTGATGCCACAAAGTGATTGGATGAATCCAAACCCCTCTTCATGCGGATAGAGATGGATTAGAGGGCCGTCAGTTTGCTATATCTTCATGATAGAGGGAAGGATCTGTGTTCGCTCGCGAGGTCGAGGTCGATGGGCGGATCCGTTTCTGTCTCATCGCGTCCGCAGAGAATGTCTCGGATGTGTCTCATGTGAGACACAATCGCGCGATATCAGCGGATCCGGAAAGGACGAGCTGCGACGTCCATGCACGGATCGGCTTGCATCAGTCAATGTCGTACTCGTCGAGGCGGCGGTACAACGTCGCTCGGCTGATTCCCAGAAGCTGCGCGGCCTCCGTCCGGTTCCCCTCCGTTTGTTCCAGAGCGGCACGGATCCGTTCCGCCTCGGATTCCGGCTCCGACCGCCGGGTTGGCGTGTAGCCGTTTTCTTTCAACTCCGGCGGCAGGTCGTCGCTTTCCAGCATTGGGCCGCTCGCGCGGATAAGGGCCGACTCCACCGCATTTCGCAATTCGCGCACGTTGCCGGGCCAATCGTAGTCGAGCAGCTTTCGCATGGCCCCGTCGCTGACCTGTTCGACGTCCTTCCCCATCGTCGCGCGGGCGCGGCGGAGGAACGTCCGAACGAGAAGCGGAATGTCTGAGCGGCGGGCACGCAGGGGGGGGAGCTCGACCCGTGCGATGCGGATGCGGTAGAGGAGGTCCTGTCGAAAGCTTCCAGTGTTCACTTCCTCCATCAGGTCCCGGTGCGTGGCCGCGATGATCCGGACGTCCACCGGGCGACTCTGCGTTTCGCCCAGGCGTGTCACTTTTCGCTCTTCCAGCACGCGCAGAAGCTGACGCTGCACCTCCAGCGGCACGTCGCCGATCTCGTCCAGGAACAGCGTGCCGCCATCCGCCGCTTCGAAATAGCCCTCGTGGTCGTCGACGGCGCCGGTAAACGCCCCTTTGCGGTGCCCGAACAGCTGGCTGGCGGCCAGGTCTTTACTCATGGCGGCGCAGTTCACCGGGACGAACGGGCCGTGTTCGCGTGGGCTTGCGTCGTGGATTGCCCGGGAGACCAGCTCCTTCCCTGTCCCCGTCTCGCCGTTGATCAGCACCGTTGCATCGACGGATGCAACCGAACGGATCTCCTGGAAGACCTGCTGCATGGGCTGGCTCTTGCCCACGATGTCGTTAAACTCCGTTTTCTCGTCGAGCATGCGGCGCATCTCGTGGACGTCGGTCACGTCCGCGAACGTGAAGATGTGCCTTTGCTCGTCCCGCGGGTCGCGCCGCACGCTTACCTCGAGCCGCACCTGTGTTTCATCCTCATGCTCGATGGATACGGGCACCACGTCTTGGTCGTCCTCCCCGATCCGGCGTTTGAGGACGGAGATGGTGTCTTCAGGGAAGGGTAGAGCCGATTTCCAGTCGCGACCGGTGAGCGCACTCGGAGGCCTGCCGAGCATGTGGGATGCGGATCGGCTGATAAACGTTAGCTTGTCGTCGGACTGGGTCATGGCTGTGCCCTCGTTCAGCCCGTCCAGTATCTGTCGAAGATCATCCCGGTGCCGCGCCACGCGGCGCTCCAGCGCATGCGTGCTGAGCGCCACTTCGATCGCGGCGTACAGTTCCCGTTCCTCGAATGGTTTGATCACGTACCCGAACGGCGCCGTCTCCTTCGCCCGCTTGAGCGTTTCGTCATCGCTGTAGGCGGTGACGAACACGACCGGAACGTGCAGCTTCGTGCGAATCTTCTGCGCGGCGTCGATGCCGTCCATCCGCCCGTCGAGCCGGATGTCCATGAGGACCAGATCCGGTGTGGTTTCTTGCGCGCGTTCGATTGCCTCGCGGCCGCGAAGTTCGTGGCCCACTACGTCATAGCCGAGGTTTTCGAGTCGATCCTCCAGCTCCATGGCAACGGCAAATTCGTCCTCCACGATGAGGACTCGCGCAGCGGCGTGCATCGTATTCGACATGTCGGTGAGACTCTATGAGGGCAGAAGTACGAGAATCCGCGGGGCGTACTCACCGGCACGGACGGGGATGGGCGGACGGACGCGAGCGTGGCGCTCACACGGTTTCCGGTTCTTCATCGGTCAGCGGAAAGGTAATGCGGTAGGTCAGCCCGCCGTTGCCGTCGATCGTCATGTCGCCGCGGAGCTGGCGGATCAGCCCTTTTACCAGTCGGAGGCCGAGCGTCGCCTCGCGGTCGATCTCATCAGGATCCTCGAGTCCGACGCCGTCGTCTGCGATCCGGAGACAGCCGCGGTCGTCGTCGGTCGTGAAGGCGACCGTGATCGTTCCGCCCTGATCGTCGGGGAAGGCGTGCTCCAGGGCATTGGACACGAGTTCGTTTACGATGAGTCCGGCCGGAATCGCGCGATCCACCGCGAGAATGGCGTCCTCGGATTCGAGCTGGCAGGTGACGTCGCGGAGGGCAACCCCGTGGGAGCGATATAAGTGCTCTGTCAACCGGTCCAGGTAGGCGCTGAAGTTGACCTGTGAGAGGTCTTCGGACTGATATAGTCGTTCGTGGATAAACGCCATGGACCGGATTCGGTCCTGACTTTCGGCGAACAGTCGTTTCGCGTTCGCGTCCTCGACCTTTTTCGATTGCACGTGCAGCAGGCTCGCGATCACCTGCAGGTTGTTTTTGACCCGGTGATGGATTTCTCGTAGCAAGACCTCCTTTTCGCGGAGCGAGTCGCGGAGCTGCTCCTCGGCTCGCTTTCGTGCGCTGATGTCCTGGGCCACGCAGACGATGTCCGGTGCGTTGGCGGGGGAGCCCCGCAGGAGCGATCGCGACACGAGGACCGGCAGATTGTCTCCGTCCTCGGTCTGAATCTGGCGCTCGATCTGTGTGACGGAGCCGGTTCGACGAAACACAGTGTCGTCGGGGGAGGGCAGCGGGGCATCCCCGATCAGGAGGTCATCGAGGAAGCGGCCCTGAAGGTCGGACGGGGCGAACCCGAGGCGGTCGACCGCCGCACGATTGACGTGTTCGATGCGGTTGGACTCGTCCACGACGAACAGCATTTCTGCCATCGAGTCCAGGACGTCGTCCAGGTAGCTGCGCGAGACCGTTCGCTGCTGAAGCGTCTCGGACATTTCGCCAAGATGGCGGGCGATGTCTCCCAATTCGTCGTTGCGGTTCAGGTCGAGGTCGACATCCAGATTTCCGTCACGCATCTGGCGCGTCGCGCGCAGGAGGTTGTCGAAGGTCGCCCTCGATGTGCGCACTGCGTACCAGCCCGCACCGGCCACGAGGCCCAGGCTCACGACGGTGAGACCGATCACGAGGGGGAAGGCGAGGTCGAGGGGGCCGGCGATGTCCTCGGGCGAAAGGTCGGGCCGGAGCAAGAGCGATCGCATTCTCCACAGCGCCGTTCCCGCCACGCTTCCAATCAGAGCAATCAGAAATAGGAGGGCGGCAACCGTGAAAGGAAGAATCCGTCGGAGGCGCATGTACGGTCCGATTCGGGAGAGCAGGAGGGTGAGGGGAGGCGAGCGCTACTGCTGTGCCATGAGACACATTTGAGACACCCGGTGCACGCCACGGTGTTTCCTGTGAGACGAAGACAACGGGGTGAACCGGAGCGATTTGGTAGAAATATCCGCCATTATAGCGGTTAAACGGCATTTTATTATGGAACCGATCTGCCGGATACGAATCGGTACGGGAGTTGACTTTAGAATGTACACCGCGCTATCGGACGGCACAACCGACCGCTCGGTCGCCGCGGCCCCTGTACCCCCCGATCGTGGAAACGTCCTATTCCTCCAGATTTCCACCGAGACAGCAATGTACGTAACGAAAAGAAGGACTCAATATACGCTCTTCCGTCTTCCGACCACGATTCTTCTGGCTGCGCTGCTCCTGTCGTTGACAGCCTGCGACTCGACAGAGACCGCATCGTCCGATGCGGACCTATCGGTTTCTTTCACGGCCGGAACGACAGCGGCATCGATGAAGCGCACCGTCACGGATGCGGACGGCAACCAACTCGAATTCACCCGCGTGGAGATGATCCTGGAAGAGGTTGAATTCGAGCGGGCCGGCTCGGACGACGCCTGTCGGTTCGATGACGACGATTCCGGAAGTGACGACGACTGCGAGGAAGTTGAACGCGGTCCGTTCGTAATCGTCCTGCCTCTTGACGGGCCGTCCCCGCTGACAGCCTTCACCGCGCCTCTCCCCATCGGCACGTGGAGCGAGGTTGAGTTCGAGATCGAGCCGCTCGACGACGATGACGCGTCTCCGCTCACGACCAATGTGCCGGAGGACGAGAGCGTCTACGTCGAAGGCATCTGGACGCCTGCCGGCGGGTCTGCTGTTGACTTCATCTGGGTCGGCGACGTGGACAGCGAGCAGGAAATCGACTTCGAGCCGCCCATCGATGTGGCAGCGGCAGACGATGTGAACGTCACGTTTCTGGTCAGCATCGACGACTGGTTCCGTACGTCCGATGGTCGCCTGATCGATCCCCGAACGGCCGATGACGACGACCTCGAAGAGCTCGTTGAAGACAACATCGAACGCTCGATTGAAGGGTACCGTGACGACGATCGCGACGGGTACGACGACGATGACGACGATGACGATGACGACGATGACGGGGATGATGACGACGATGATGACGACGACGACTGATCATCACGTCCAGGCGATCCCCGGTTTCTGACCGGTTGACGACGGCCCCGCGGCCGTCACACGCCGTCGCTTCGGCGCGCGGTTACACACAAGAGAAAGCGCCCCGCTCATGCCTTCCCGAGGGAAAGAGAGCGGGGCGCTTTTGCGTTCAACGTCAACGGATCTACAGGATGTACTGGCTCAGATCGCGGCTGGCGGCGATCGAGCTCAGTCGCTCGCGTACCATGTCTTCGTCGACCACTACCGACGACCCGGGCTCCACCTGATCCGGAACGTCGAAGAGGACATCTTCCAAGAGCGTCGTGAGAACAGTGTGCAGCCGTCGCGCACCGATGTTTTCGACTTCCGTATTCACTTCGGCGGCAATCCTGGCGATTTCTCGAACGCCCTCGTCTTCAAACGTGATCTCGACACCTTCCGATGCCAGGAGCGCCCGGTACTGTTTGATCAGCGCGTTCTTCGGCTTCGTGAGGATCTCGTAGAAGTCATCCTCATCCAGGTTGTTGAGTTCCACCCGAATCGGAAAGCGTCCCTGGAGCTCCGGAATCAGGTCGCTCGGCTTGGACACGTGGAAGGCTCCGCTGGCAATGAAGAGGACGTGGTCGGTCTTGACCATGCCGTGCTTCGTCGTCACCGTTGACCCTTCGACGATGGGCAGAAGATCGCGCTGCACGCCCTGGCGGGAGACGCCCTGTCCGGCACCGCCACCGCCGTCGCTGCTCCGGGTGCCGGAGGCCACCTTGTCGATTTCGTCGATAAACACGATGCCCGATTGCTGTACGCGCTCCATGGCGTCCTCCTTCACCTGATCCATGTCGATCAGCTTCTGCGCCTCCTCCTCCTGGAGAATGTCGCGGGCCTCGTCGACCGTGACGCGGCGCTTCTTGCGCTGCTGTCCGCCCATGTTGCCGAGCAGGTCCTGCAGGTTAACGCCCATTTCCTCCATCCCCATCGGACCGAACACCTGCATCATGGGCGACTGGTCGGACGTCACCTCGATCTCGATCTCGCGGTCGTCCAGGTCGCCTCGCTTCAGCTTCTCGCGGAATTTCTCGCGGGTGCGCTCGCGCAGGCTCGCCTCGGAAGCGTCGCCATCCGACGTCTCGGCGTCCCGCGTTTCGGGCTCGTCTTCTCCACGCTGCAGCACGAACCCGGGACCGTTGATGGACTGTCCGCCGGATCCGGTGGACGGCGATGCGCCTTCTTCCGGTGGAATCAGTATATCGAGTATTCGCTCCTCCGCGCGTTCACGGGCCCGGTCCTGCACTTCTTTCTGGTGCTCCTCGCGTACGAGGTTCACGGCGATATCCGTCAGATCGCGGATCATGCTGTCTACGTCGCGCCCAACGTAGCCTACCTCAGTGAATTTTGAGGCTTCCACCTTGATAAACGGAGCGCGCGCCAGCTTGGCGAGGCGCCGGGCGATTTCCGTCTTTCCGACGCCGGTGGGCCCGATCATGATGATGTTGTTCGGCATGATCTCCTCGCGCATATCGTCGGGCGCGTTCTGTCGGCGCCAGCGATTGCGGAGGGCGATGGCGACATTTTTCTTCGCCTCGTCCTGGCCGATGATGTACTCGTTCAGTTCTTCGACGATCTGACGTGGGGTCAGTTCGTCATCGAATGGGCTGGTGGATGGCATAAAGGGTGGTCCGTCGGTCAACAGCGTCGTGAGATCGGGCATGCATGCGGAAGGGGAGACCATCGGCCTCCCCTCCACGCATGCGGGCAGAACGAAAAGGCAAGAGGCACTGAGATCCGCTAGTTTGGTTCTTCGTCGTACGTCTCTTCGTCGTAGGTCTCCTCGTCGTAGACATCGTCAGTGGCGTCGGCGTCGTCTGCCTCGGCGGTCTCGTCGTACGTGTCCTGGCCCTCAGGCTCCTCATCGTAAGCGCCGCCCTCGTAGTCCTCGTCGTACTCGTCGTATGAGCCGTAATCGTTATACGAATCGGACGCTCCGTTGTATCCGGTGGACTGCTGGCTGTAGAAGTCGTCCTGGATCTCCTGAACGTCCGGGTGATCCTGGTTGAGAATGAGAACGGTGTAGTCGTATGGATAGCCGTCCCGCTTCTCGAGTCGGACGGCCCCGGCCGCTTCCAGCTCGCTGACGAGTGACTTCGGATCATGCTGCTCGCCGAGAACGTCGCTCAGCTTGCGCAGGAGCGGGGTGAGGTACACCTCTTCGTACTGACCGAAGTGCTCCTCGGTCACCTCCACAGTTCGGCGCGCCATCGGATTGTCGATCGAGCGATAGCGTCGTTTGGCCGCGGCACCGGTGGTCTGCTCCTGACGCGACGGCGCGGAGCGGCGGCTGCCCCCGGATCGCGATCGGGAGGCAGACCGGTCGCGACGCTCACGGACGGTAAGATCGTCCCGCGAGGACTGACTCAGCAGGTTGCGCGCGTCGAGGTAGGCATCGTCTTCCCCGAGGGAAGGCGTTGAGCCGGCCGGGGGCGGCGTAACCGCAGCCACGAGCGCACGCCGACCCGAATTGCGAATCGATCGAACCAGCGGCACGAACGAACGATCGCCGGTGATGATGACGATCGTTCCAATGTCTCGGCGCTCGGAGAGGAGGGAGGTAGCGTCGATGCACAGCGTGAGCTCGGACGCATTGACCTGCGGTTCCGAGGGCGTCAGCACGGGATCAATGCCCTCCGAGTACAGCCGGTCCTGCACCTGGAGGCCCCCGCCATCCGCAAGGTTTACAAAATCGGCATATGCGGTTGCGAGAATCGTCGGCGTGTCGTCTCCCTCCTCGAGGTAACGGCGCACTTCATTGAAGATCTCAAAGGTATAATCCGCCGCCGAACCACCGCGGCTGCTTAAATCACGAAGCGTGTGGTAAAGGTTGTCGTAATCAACGAAAATCGCGGCACGGTCGGAGGTCCCCGCATCAAGGCCGCGGGATGACTGTCTGTATCCCATCGTATCTATTTTTTATCGGATAAGGATCATTAATGGAATTCGGCTCAAAAGAATACAGAGGCCGAAGTCGTGGGCCCGGCGCGATGAAAGATCCCGCCGGAATGGGCTTCACTCGTGTGCGTCAAAGAGCGTGGTGTTGTCCCGTATGAGCGGGAGCCGTGGAGATGAGCGGACACCGTCTATGCATCCTCTTCGATCTCCATGATCGTCAGGTTGTGATTCGTGTATATGCAGATGTCAGCGGCGATGTTAAGACCCTGTTCGATGATTTCCCGCGCGCTGAGATCACTCGCGTGCTCTTTGAGTGCCCTCGTGGCTGCGAGAGCAAAGGGCCCGCCGGAACCGATGGCAAGAATATCGTCGTCGGGTTCGATCACGTCCCCGCCGCCGCTGATCAGGAGCATGCGTTCGGAAGAGGCCACCGCGAGCAGCGCTTCGAGCTTCCGGAGATATCGGTCGGTTCGCCAGTCTTTGGCAAGCTCCACGGCCGAGCGCGTCAGGTTGCCGCCGTATTCCTGGAGTTTCTCTTCGAAGCGTTCAAACAGCGTGAACGCATCCGCCGTCGACCCCGCAAAGCCCGCGAGAATCTTGTCGTTGTAAAGCGAGCGCACCTTTTCGGCCTTGTGCTTCATCACCGTTTCGCCCATGGTCGCCTGACCGTCGGAGCCGAGGGCGATGGTCCCGTTGTGGCGGACGCCGAGAACGGTGGTGGCATGAAGCGAAGACTGATCGGCCATGAGCAGAAGGCGGGATTCGTCGGAATCGTAAGCGGGCGGGGCGAGAACGGCACAGGTGTTGTGCCGGCGCATCGGGGCTCCTTAACGACGAAGCGGGACGCCGGTTCGGCCACAATCTGCCGAGGGCGAGAATCTCCGTGAAAGACGCGCGGCCCATGGGTACGAGGCGGATTTACAGACGCGCCAGGGCGTTTACGATTCGATCCTGCGCCCGGCGAACGGTGCTTCCTCGGGTCGTGTGGTTGATGCACATGATCGAGAAAACCAGCGGCGTTCCATCACCTCGCGTAACGAAGCCGCTCAGGGCACTCACGTTCGAGAGCGTGCCGGTTTTGGCCCGTACGTTCCGGCCTGCAGATGCATTCCCCCGAAACCGGTACTCGAGCGTTCCATCTCTTCCGCCCAGGGGAAGGCTTTCGAGAAAAGAGCGTCTCACGGCCCGGTTCGGATGATTCCACATGTGTCGGAGCAGCTTCACTGTGGCCTCCGCACTGACCAGGTTGTGCCTCGAGAGGCCGGATCCGTCGGCGACCTCGACCCGGCTCGTGTCCACGCCCGCTTGTGCGGCGACCGATTTGACGACAACAGCGCCTCTCTCTGCCGATCCCGGTTCCAGATGGGACGCATCGGGTGCAGCGTGAACGGCGAGGGTACGCAAAATTTGCTCGGCGTACAGGTTGTCGCTGTCCTCGTTAATGGTGGCGACCAGATCGCTCATCGGAGGCGACGTGTATGATGCAACCGGTGAGAACGCCGGCGTCGCGTAGTCGGGTTTGATGGCCATGTTGTCCACGTCAACGGGCGAACCGGTCACGGCGATGCCCTCGTCGATCAGCACCTCGCGCAGGACATGCGTTAGAAAAAGCGTCGGATTGGTGATGGTAAGTTCTTCCCGCTCCAGGCCCCCGGGCGGCACCGTTGTCCGCACGTGGATGGTATTCGTACCGTGAAGGCGGCGGTAGTCCTCGTCTTTCCGTGTGCCCGGTCCGGAGGTCACGCTACGGTTGACGACGTTCACGTACCCGGTGTTCACTGGCGTCCACGACAGGCGGGCCGGCATGCTCTCGTCCTGGCCGCGGACGGTCAGGTCGATCACGTTGCGGTGGTAGACGAGTCCGCCGATCTCGGCCGCGTAATAATACGGCGTATCGTCCCAGCTCCACCCTTTCCCGAGCGGCTGGTCGTCGAAGATATCGTCATCGCCCACGATGTCCCCGTCGATTCGTCGAATCCCGGCCGCCCGCAGTGAGTCCGCCCACAGGCGGAAGACGGCAGTCGGGTCGGGGTCTGTGTCGCCGAGCGACGGGTCGCCGGCTCCTCGGACGACGAGGGGGCCGCGGAGTACGCCGTCCTCGACCGGTCCGCCGCGGAAGACCGTCGTCGTATAGCGAAAGTCTGGACCGAGACGGTCGAGCGCGGCTGCCGCGGTAAACAGTTTCATGTTCGAGGCCGGCGTGGCGTTGGTCGATCCGTTGCGGGCATGCAGGATCTGGCCGGTTTCGGCCTCGGCAACCACGACGCCCCAGAGCGAGCCGTCGAACTCCGGTCGAGAGAGAGCGGAGGACACAGCTGATCCGACGGATTCCGCCGTATGTTCGGCATTCTGTATCGGTTGGCCGACGGCCGGGGACGAGAGGAGTGGGATCAGAAGCGCGACGACAAGCACAGCGAGAGGCCCAGGCGTCGAGGGCGTCGGTGCGGCGGGGGAAGACGTGGAAGAGCGCTTCACGGCCGGTGGGGTATTGATGCGAGGAGCGGGATCCGCAGACGGAAGGGCGATGCACGGTTCCGGTGTGGCAGATGGTTCAACCGGCCCGGCGGAGAGGTCGGAGTGCCGGCGACGGCGACGGCGCAGGCGACGGGCATCCCGGCGGTCACGGGATCGACGCTGCCTCGAGGCTGTCTTTCTCCAGCGTCGGGATTGCACGGATTACGAAGGCATGGTTGACGCGGTACAGCTCTACCGCGGGACGCAGTGAAATGCTGAATTCGTTCCGTCCGGGCCGGACGGTCACCGAGTCAATCGTCCCAATCCGTTGTCCGGGAGGGAAGATGTCACTGTGACTGCTCGTGACGACTTCCTGGCCCCGCTCGACCGGTTCGGTCTTTACTACGTGCTGCAGGCGGAGGCGATCGAGCCGATCGCCTTCCCAGCGAACGATGCCTTCGGCTCCGATCGGTAGAATCGTTGCCGGCACCCGGAAATCAGTGTTGAGGAAGGGCATCACACGGGCGTAATGCTCGCTGACGAGCACGATCTTCCCAACGATCCCGGCCTCGTGAATCACCGGCATCCCGGCCGTTACGCTGTCGGCGCGACCGACGTCGAGCGTAATCCAGTTGCGCTGCCGCGTGATGTCCTTCGTGACGATGCGGGCCGGGACCATGCTTGCGCGGGTCGAATCGCGCAGGCTCAGCAGGCGGCGCAGCTCTTCGTTCTGCGTACGAACGGCGCGTGACCGGGCGACCTCGCTGGACAGCTCGATATTTCGCTGTCGAAGCGCGTCATTCTCTTCGACGGCACGCACGTAGCGTCCCATCCATGCAAAGCCGCTCTCGATGCGCGCGGTCCATTCCATCGTTTCCGCGCGAACGGCCCGTACCAGCGGTTCGTTCTGTGTCGCCATGACGACGACGGAGGCGAGCAGCAGTGCGATGAGCAGCAGCCAGTCCCGAAGCTGTTCCCAGAGGTTCATCGGTACGGAGGCGTGAAATACATAGGCGATGTCCTCAGGCGGGGAGGACCACCGCGTTGCGCTAGATTAGAACTCGCTTGTATTTTTCAAGGTTCTCCAGGACCTCTCCCGTCCCTCGAACAACGGCCGTTAGCGGGTCCTCGGCGATGTAAACCGGCAGTTCGACGCGCTCGCGCAGCATCACGTCCAGGCCGTGCAGCATCGCGCCGCCTCCCGTGAGCATGATGCCCCGCTCGAGCACGTCGGCGCCCAGCTCCGGCGGCGTGCGTTCGAGGCAGCGAAGGACGGCGGCCCCGATCTGGTCCAGGTTGTCGCGCAGCGCCTCCCGGACGTTCACCGATGAAATGGTGCGTAGCTTCGGAATGCCGCTCACGAGGTCACGGCCCTTGACGGAAATCTCCATCTCCGGATCCAGTTCGATAGCACTTCCGATCTCGCACTTGATCCGTTCCGCCGTCCGCGATCCGATCAGCAGGTTGTGGTTTCGCTTAAAGTACTGAACGATCGCGTTGTCGAGCTCTACACCCCCTACCCGGATCGACTCGTCGATGACGATGCCGGAGAGGGCGATCACGGCAATTTCCGTCGTCCCGCCTCCGATGTCCACGACCATGTTTCCCACGGCCTCGTCGATGTCGAGACCGATCCCGATGGCGGCGGCCATCGGCTCAGATACCAGGCGGACGTGTTTTGCACCGGCACGCTCGCCCGAGTCCTCCACGGCCCGTTCCTCAACCTGCGTGATGCCGCTAGGGACGCACACGACCATATTGCGGACGCGCGTCAGCCAGTTCTTTCGGACCTTCCGAAGCATGCCTTCGATCATCTGCTCCGCCACCTTGAAGTCGGCAATCACGCCGTCTTTCAACGGCCAGATCGTCTCGATCTCGGTATGGGTGCGCTCGTGCATCTGGAGCGCCTCGTAGCCGATCTCGCGCACCTCGCCGGTCTTGTGGTCCACGGCAACGATGCTCGGCTCGTTCAGGACGATGCCTTCGCCCCGGATGTGAATGAGCGTGTTGGCCGTCCCGAGGTCGATGGCGACGTCCTGCGAAAAGTTGAAAAACATCTATGCCCGTACCGTCATGTGTGCGACAAAAATGGAGGGTGCCCGCGGCGGTCTGCCTCGCGGGATGCGGCCACGCGGTCCGCACGAGGGGGAGTCGGTCCTGTTGCCCGGAAACTCTGTGGGGGAGAATACGGCTGCTCTTACTATAATGAAACCCCGACGCTCTTCGGATGGCTGGCGCGTGTGTGCCCGGGAAGCAAACGAGGGGATCAACGCGCTCAGCCGCCGCTGAACGGCCGAGGGAAGCCGATCGATCCGACGATCGATCGGTATATGACGACTGTCCTACCCTGGCTATGCCACGAATCGAGCACGGGCCGCCGGGATGCGACTGTCCGTCGCGTGAGCGGCGGTCGACGGTGCCGGCTCAGTGGCGGAAGTGGCGGTGGCCGGTGAAGACCATAGCGACATCATGCTGGTTGGCGGCCTCGATGACCTCCTCGTCGCGGATGGATCCACCGGGCTGGATCGCCGCTCGTGCGCCGGCATCGGCGGCCGCTTCAAGTCCGTCGGCGAAGGGGAAAAATGCATCGGAGGCTACCACGGAGCCACTCAAGTCAAGTTCCGACTTTTTCGCCTTCATGACAGCCAGTTCGGAGGCATCGACACGGCTCATCTGTCCCGCGCCGATGCCGAGCGTGGCGCCGTCTCGGGCGTACACAATAGCGTTGCTCTTGACATGCTTGCAGACGCGCCAGGCGAAGTCAAGGTCGCGCGTTTCCTGGTCTGTCGGCGACCGATCGGTAGCCACCGTCCAGCGGTCGCGCTGGACCTCGTAGGCCGGGAGAACGGTGTCGCGGGTCTGAACCAGAAGACCACCCACGACGCTCCGAACGTCGTGGCGGCGATCGTTGCGCGCTGCACCGACGTGCTTAATCAACCTCCGCCGGTCGTTTTCCTGGAGACACTCCATGGCTTCTGGTGAAAACGACGGTGCGATGATGATCTCGGTAAAGATCTCATCGATCGCCTCGGCCGTCTCCGCGTCAAGGGGCCGGTTGGTGACGACGATACCGCCGAAGGGAGACTGTCGGTCCGTTGCAAACGCGCGGTTCCATGCGGAGAGAAGGGAGTCTGACGTCGCGACGCCGCACGGATTCGTGTGCTTCAAGATCGCAACCGTCGGGCCCGCGTCCTGAAATTCGTCGATTAGGCCGCACGCCGCGCTCAGGTCGATCCAATTGTTGAACGAAAGCGCCTTTCCGTGAAGCGGTTCGACGAACGGCGCCGTGTCACCATACAGGCCGCCTTCCTGGTGGGGGTTTTCGCCGTAGCGAAGCACGGATGCTCTCGGAAGCGACTCGGTATAGGTGTCCGGCAGCACGTCGTCGCCGGCATCTGCGTTGGGGATGTCGGGCGAACCGCTCATGTAAGCGTGAATGGCTGCGTCGTACTCGGCGGTGTGGCCGAATGCTTCGCGGGAGAGCGCACGCCGTGTGTCCAGCGACAGGCTTCCATCGGCTTCCTCCAGTTCGCCGATCAGGCCGGCGTACTGGTCCGGAGACGTTGCGACGGCGACGAAGTCGTGGTTTTTAGCCGCTGCACGAACCATGGTCGGACCGCCGATATCGACGTTCTCCATCGCCGTTGCCAGGTCTGCGTCCTTCTGTCGAACCGCATCCTGGAAGGGATACAGATTGCAGACGACGAGGTCGATCGGCTCGATTCCCTCCGCCTCGAGGTCCTTCCGGTCGTCCGGGTCGTTCCTCCGCGCCAGAATGCCACCGTGGATGGTCGGGTGGAGCGACTTCACGCGCCCGTCCAGAATCTCCGGCGAGCCCGTTACGGCGTGGACGTCAGTAACGGCGACGCCGGCTTCACGCAGCGTCCGCGCGGTGCCGCCGGTCGATATGATTTCCACGCCCATGGCGTCCAGGCGGCGGCCGAAGTCGGCGACGCCCGTTTTGTCGAAGACCGAGATGAGAGCGCGCCGGACGGGGAGGAGATCGTCCGGTGCGGGAAGGTCTTTGGCGGAGATCATGAGTGTGGAGACGGGGGTCGGATGGAGGAGAGGTTGATCAGGACGCCGGCGGGGCGTCCGGTGGTGCGTCGAGGATGCGGACGGAGCGGCCATCGACCTGAACGCGGCCAACGGAAAAAAGACGGAGCGCGCGAGGGTAGATGGCGTGCTCAACGGCCAGGACCCGGCGGGCGACGTCGTCGGGCGTATCGTCGTGGTAGACGGGGACCGGCTGCTGCAGGACGATGGGCCCGTGGTCGTACTCCTCATCGACGAGATGGACGGTGGCGCCGGTCCAGTGGACACCGTAGTCCACGACAGCCCGGTGGACGTTCATGCCGTACATGCCTTTCCCTCCGAACGAAGGTAGAAGCGCGGGGTGGATGTTGAGCATGCGGTGTCGGTACGCTTCGACGACCGCCGGAGGGATCTTTCGGAGATACCCGGCGAGTGCTACAAACGTCACGTCGTGGTCGTCGAGTACCTCGAGAAGGCGACGGGCGAAGGCCCGGCCCTCGAGCGGATCCGGATCGATGATAGCCGTCGGGATGCCGTGGTCCGCTGCTCGATCGAGCGCACCCGCAGCCTCGTGGTTGCTCACGCAGAGCACGATCTCAGCGTTCAGGGTTCCGTCCTCGACCGCATCGATCATAGACCGGAAGTTGCTGCCTCCGCCGGAAGCGAAGACGGCGAGACGGAAGGGGTGCACAGGGCCGGGAGCGGGCACAGGCGATAGCATTCGTCGGGTAGAAACGATGCGCCTGTTTAATGTCCGGTCACGAAGGGGGGGATGCAACCGCTCCACAGTAATTTGTTACGGGCGTGGACGGTAGCGTCGCGGCCGGTCAAAGAATGCCGGCGCAGGTCAGTCGTCCCCGTCATCCCCGCCACCGCCGCTGAGGACGGCTGCCAGCACACCGAGGACGACCACACCGACGCCGCCGGCCACCCATTTCACCCAGTTGCGCCCGTCATCACTGTCCCGAGCAATTTGCTGGCGCTCCTCACGAGCGTTTTGAACGAGCTGGACGAAGTCGGGGCGGTCCTGCGTCGGGTTCGGTCGGTAGTCGGGCGCTGTGGTCAACAGGTCGTTGACCGCCCGCCGGGCGCCGGCCTCGTCACCCTCCCCGAGATACGAGAAAGCCAGAAGCCGGTACATCTTCACCAGCGTCGTATCCGACAGTGTCGTCTGCGCTTCATCCAGACAGGTTTGAAGCAGTCGGATCGCGGGGTCGAATTCCGCGGCGAGGTAGCTTTCCTGTGCCTGCCGGTACTCGGTTTCGCACTGATCATTGGAAGGCGATTCCTGTGCCATCGCGGGCTCCACGGGAGCGATCAGCAGGATTCCGGCGAACAGGATCGCCGTCAGCGACGACGCGATGCAACGGAAGCCCGCGAGTGGCCACGGCATCGGGAGGCGGAACGGGAAGGCGGGAAAGGAAGCGCGCGGCATAACGACAAACTGAACCGGGGGAGAGGTACGGCACTCAGCACTCACGTAGGGGGCCCGCGGACATCATCTGTAGATGATCGGTGGATGATCTATGGATGCGGGACACGATAGCCTACGAAATGAAGGGCGTGAATGCACGCCTATCCACAGAATTCTCGTTCCTTCCCGCGCAGCAGGGCGCTCGGTGCAGGGCCAGCATGGTCGAAAGTGCGAACCGTCTCGCTGAATGTCGTGCACAGGAATGCCGTCGCCCGGAGCGCGGGCCAGCGCGTCCAGCGGTCGAGCAGAGCTACCTGGACGAGTTCGCTGATTGTTCGACGGCCTGCAACGTAAAGGTGATGCGTCCGCCGGCATCGGTGTCGATGTCCACGATGCGTTCGGCGTCGAGGTACCCGTCCTTTCGTACCTGGATCCGGTGACGTCCGACGCGCAGGTCGAGTTGCTGCGGGGCGTACCCGGACGGAGTCCCATCGACGAGGATCTCCGCGTTTGGGAGCGACTGCCCCTGGTCGTTCTGGGCTACGATGCGGACCTCGACGCGCTTGGTGAAGTCGACGTCACGCTGGAAGGTTTCCCCCGGGCGCAGGTCCACGACGCGAACCCATTCGGCCGAGCGATACCGTGCGACGATGCGATGGCGGCCCGGGGAGAGGGAGTCCGACCATTCGGTGACGCGGTCGATACTACGTTGACGCCCGTCGACGGCGACGGTCGCGAACGGATTAAAACGGAGGGCGACGGTGCTGGCGACGACCTGAAGCGTGGCGCTGATGTTGGTTTCCCGGCCGGAGCGCACCTCGGTGCGCGACGTGAACGGGTGATACCCCGGCTTCTCAATTTCGACGGTTGCCTGGCCGGTCCGGGCGCTGACCTCCACCGGTGTTACGCCGACCTCACGGTCGTTAACACGGACAACGGCCCCGGCGGGGGAGGATCGCACCTCCACGCGACCGGTTGCGACATCCTCCAGAGATGTTTGCGGGCGGGATTCTGAAAGAACGAGATCGATTGCGTGCGAACCCTCGGCTGTAAAGGTGGTCTCCGCCGGCACGAAGTCCTGTCGTAGTGCACGGACGGTCACCGATCCGCTCGGGATCTCCATCGCCTCGACCGGGCTCTCGCCGATGCTGTCCCCGTTCACGGTAAGCTGCGCCGCCGGTGTGGTCCGGATGGCGAGCTTCGCGACGGTGTCCGGGGTCGTCGGGGATGAGTGCGCCGGGGTCGGCTCTACATTCAGCAGTTGAGAGACGCCGAGGACCACGGCGGCCAGCAGGAGGGCGGCGACGGCGGCGCCTACGGCCCAGACCCGCGTCGAGGGGGTGTCGTCGGCCGTTGTATCTGTGCGGCGTTGAAGGGCGGCTGGGGTGGAAACGCGCGACGGCGCATCCAGCGGAGCAAGTGCCTCGATAGCCTCGCTCGCGCTCGCGTATCGCCGGTCTGCCTCTTTCTCGAGAAGACGGCGAATCACCTGATCGATTCGCGGCGGGAGATCCTCCACGTGCGCCGAGGGCGGCTCGAACGGCTCCTGCACGATGGCTCGCTGGATCGAATAGTAGCTGCCGGACCGGCTGAAGGGCAGCTGCCCCGTGAGCATCTCGTACGCGATGAGGCCGACGGAGAAGAGGTCGCTGCGCTCATCGACGTGCTTCAGGCCCTCGACCTGCTCGGGCGACATGTATGCCACCGTCCCGGCGGTTTCATGCGTCGCTGTGAGATCGGTGTCGGCCGTCCGGATTTTTGCCAGGCCGAAGTCCGTGATCTTGACGCGCCCGTCGCCGGTCAGGAGAATATTCGACGGCTTCAGGTCACGGTGGAGAACGCCGGACGAATGCGCATGCTCGACGGCCCCCAGAATCTGCCGCAGGATACTGACCGCCTCCGGCCATTCCAGGGCGCCGGCCTCCCGAAGCACCTTGCGAAGCGGCGGGCCGTCCACGTATTCCATCGCGATGAACGTCGCGCGGGTTGACTCCCGTAGCGCAAGAACGCGGACGATCCCTGGCGCGTCGAGGCGGGCGAGCGCCTTGGCTTCCGAGCGAAAACGACCCAGAAATGTCGGATCTTCGGCCAGGTGCGGGGCGATCACTTTCAGCGCGACCTCCTTCTCCAGCCCGGTATCAACCGCGCGATACACCGTACCCATCCCGCCGCGACCGATAACGTCGGCGATGCGGTAGCCGTCAATGGTGTCTCCGACCTGGATCATAAATCCTCGCTGGTGAACGTATGCTTCCGACCGGGCGGTGGGGAGGCCCTGAATCAATCAACAAAATTTAAAGATACTTGAGAGCGGCGTCAATCATTCGTCGGGTCATCGAGCCGTACGGTGGATAGATGTACCGCATCAGCTTCGACCCGTACGAGCGCCTGAGCACCGACCGAGCATGCGAGAATTCCTGAAACGCATACTTTCCGTGTCCCATCCCGATTCCGCTGTGGCCGTTCCCGCCGAACGGGATATGCGGATTCATGTAGTGCAGCAGCACCTCGTTGATGCACGTGCCGCCGGCGTGCGTCCGATCCAGGACCGCGGTTTCATTGTCCTCCTCGTTCGTAAAGAGATAGAGGGCGAGCGGGTTGGGCCGGGCGTTGATCCGGTCGATGGCTGTGCCGAGATCGCGGAAGGGGAGAACGGGAAGAACCGGGCCAAAGATTTCTTCCTCCATAATGCGCGCTCCGTCCGGGATGTGGGAAAGCACGGTGGGCGCAATGTAGCGGGACTCGGCATCCGTCTGTCCACCGATGACCGCCCGTGCTCCGGACTGCATCGCGTCGGTCAGAAGCGATTGCACGCGGGAAAAGTGCTTCTGATTGACGAGGCGGGCGTAGTCCGGGGACGTGCGGCGTGCGTCATCCGTGTCGCCGTAATACGTGCAAATGTAGTGGCGAACGCGTTCGAGAAACGCATCGTAAAGCGATTCGTGGACGAGTGCGTAATCCGGCGCAATGCACGTCTGACCGGTGTTGGTAAATTTGCCCCAGGCGATCTTTGCCGCGGCGTCGTCTACATCGGCCGTCGCGTCGACGATGGCGGGTGACTTGCCGCCGAGTTCCAGCGTTACGGACGTCAGGTGTTCTGCGGCGGCTCGCATGACGATGCGTCCAACCTCAGGGCTTCCCGTGAAGTAGATGTGGTCGAACGGCAGGTCCAGGAGAGCCTGCGATGTCTCCACCGCTCCCTCGACGAGAGCGACTTCCCGCGGGTCGAACAGCTCATCGATCATCTCGCGCATCACGCGACTGCTGTTCGACGTATATTCCGACGGCTTAACAATCACCGAGTTGCCGGCAGCGATGGCGGCGATCAGCGGGCCGAGCGTCAGGTTGAACGGGTAGTTCCACGGGGAAATGATGAGCACCACTCCCTTCGGCTCGTAGCGTACCTCCGAGGACGTGCCCGTCAGGAGGGGAGGCGTCGGTGCCGACTCGGACGCCATCCATTCCTCGATGTGCGTGAGCGCGAAGTTGGCCTCATCGATCACCGACTTTACCTCCGTCAGATCCACCTCTTCCGGAGATTTCTGGAAGTCGGCGTAGAGGGCATCCCGGATCTCCTGCCGCCGATTCCGGATGCCGTCTCGGATTCGGCGAATGCGGGCGCGGCGTTCGTCCGCCGTTGTATTTCGAACGGTCAGATGATGCTCTTTCTGCTTCCGGAAGAGCTCGGTTAGCCGCTCGGAACGGGGTTTGGCGGGGATCGATGCATCGCGGTTCGCTACCGATGGAGTGGAGACAGCCATGACGGTACGCAGTGGGTCACGAGGGGATGGTCCGGATCATCGGTCGAACCTTATTCGCCGCGGGATGATCCGTCAACGCAGCGGGCGTTTCTTCCGGTAGATGCACATAATCGTCGCTCAGACGGGCAAACATGGCGATTCGCCGGCCGTTCAAGAGAACAGCACGATATTTCCTCATACACGGCTCGACAGCCAATGAACGCTCTTCTGATCGTGGATGTGCAGAACGACTTTTGCCCGGGTGGCGCTCTCGCAGTGCCCGAGGGTGATGAGGTGGTGCCCATCATTAACGACCTGTCGGACGCCTTTGGTCATGTAATTCAGACGCAGGACTGGCATCCGGCCGGTCACCAATCGTTTGCGTCATCGCATCCGGGCCATGACCCCATGGATGAGATGGAAGTCGAGTACGGGCAGCAAACCCTGTGGCCGGACCACTGCATACAGGGGACGGAAGGTGCGGCGTTTCATCCTGACCTGAACACGACTCGAAGCGCGCTTATCATTCGCAAGGGGTTTCGTCCGGAGATCGATTCCTATTCTGCCTTTTTCGAGAACGACAATGAGACGCCCACGGGTCTGACCGGATACCTTCATGAGCGGGACATCGACACGCTCTTCGTGGTGGGACTCGCGACGGACTTCTGCGTCAAGTGGTCTGCCTTGGACGGCAGAAAGCAGGGGTTCGACGTGTACGTCGTCGAAGAGGCCACGCGTGGCATCGACGCCAACGGATCGCTGGCCGCCGCCTGGGAGGAAATGAACGACGCTGGCGTACAGATTATTTCCGCCGACGCGGCGAAAACCCTGGTGTGACCACTCGACTTACCCGTCGTGGAGACGGATGAGCGCCCGGAGGATGTCGGTCGTCGTATCCTCTACCTCAACCCGGGTGGATACACGCAGGTGGTGGGCGTCCCATAGCGCCGAGGGCGCTTCGTATCGACGGTCGATTTTCCCCATCACATCGGGCCGCGCATCTGAGATGGTGCTTTCCGAGTTGCGCCGTTCCAGTCGTCTCCGTCGGGTCGTGTCGTCGGCCGTCAGCTCCACGAACGCATACGGCAGGTTGGCTTTCCGCAGGGCGTCGCGGAGCGCCGTTCGCCGGTTTGCGCTGCTGAACGTTGCGTCCACGACCACACCGTGGCCGGACGACCGGACGGTGTCGATCGCGTCATTGGTGAGCCGCTCGTAAACCCGCTCGGTCATCTCACTTCCGTAGACCTCGTCCCGGGCCGTCTCCGGCGTGCGTTCGTAGAGGGGTATGCCGGCTCGTTCCTTCCGGATGCGATCGGAGCTAATATGGCTCCATCCGAGCGCACGGGCACAGGCGGCGGCCTGGGTGCTCTTGCCGCTCCCCGTTTGCCCCATCACCACGACCACCATGGGGTGCGGGCCCGCCGTGGCATAGCGCAGGGCCCAGCGGTAGTGCTCACGGGCCCGGTCCGTGCTCGCGGCCCGTTCCTCCTCCGGGACTTCGGCCTCGGCGGCCCGCATGCCCTCGACTTTCCCCCGGACGTAGGCACGGTAAACCTTGTAAAATCGAACGACGTCCAGCAGCTCGGGGTCGTCGAGGCGGTCTGCCATCTGCTGGACGAAGTAGCGCGAAAGATCCCGGTACCCGTGGCCGTCGAGGTCCATGGCCAGAAACGCGATGTCGTTCGCCACGTCCAGGTGACGAAACCGGTCGTTGAACTCGATGCAGTCGTAGATGCAGACGCTCTCCTCAGACAGGTGGATGTGCTCCAGCCGGAGATCGCCGTGCCCGTTGATAAAATGCCCGCCCGTGCGCCGGCGATTGAGGAGGGCGGCGTGCGCGTCGTAAAAGCGGTCGGTGTAGTCCTGGAGGACGCGATACGCCGCGTCGGGAAGGAGCGTCCCCGTGTGATCCTGGGTCTGAGCGAAGTTTTCGTCCGTGTTCACGCGGAGATGGTCCACCCAGCCCTGCTCGGCGATGTCGGGACGCGTGTCCAGGCCGTCGTAAAACGTTGAGAGGGTAGAGGTGACGCGGTCAATATCGTCCCGTGTGAGCGTCCCGTCCTCGGCATGTCGGTGTAGGAATCCTTCGTGTGAGAGATAGCGCATCTTAACGGCGACCTCCACGGCGGCTCCGTCGTCCGATTCAAGCCGGTAGCCGTCCGTGGTGTCGGCGAGCGGGACGACGCCAAGGTACGTGTCATTGCATAGCCGCCGGTTAAGCCGGACCTCCGCCTCGCACGCGGACCGGCGCCGATCGAGCGTGGTAAAGTCCAGAAAGCTGAAGTCGACCGGTTTTTTGAACTTATAAACAAACGGTGGAACCAGCGCAACGACCGAGATATGCGTCTGCGTGAGCTTAATCGAATCGGGCTCGTGAGGGTAGGTCGCGGGATCCTTCAGCAGGGAACAGAGGCTATCAACGCTTGGGGACGCGGGCACAGGCGACGACGGGGGAATGGCTGCGGAGAACGAGACACGATGGCGGTATGCCACACCCGAAAGGCCGTTCCGAGAGGGGCGGATTTACGATTGCGGATCAGGGATCTGGGAATACGGATTTGGGATTGGGAATTGGGGATTATTGGACATTACGAGGATGGAATAACTACTTCGACCTTCGACATTCGCCTTTCATCATTCCGAATTCGCCCTTCGCCCTTCAACATTCCGCATTCGCAATTCGCCCTCCCATCGTAAACCTTCCGCGCAATCCATCCCGGGAGGCTGAACAACATTTCCCGGTCCCGTATACTATGTGCCGCTTGCGGGATGCCCGGCATCTCGACGGCGCGCTGATGTTCGCTTTCCGCCCACTGCCAACTCGCCATGCCGAACGATTCGCACGACCGTATTCTGGTGACGGCCGCCCTGCCGTACGCTAACGGCAATATTCACCTCGGTCACCTCGCCGGGGCGTACCTGCCCGCCGACCTGTATTGCCGGTATCAGCGCCTCAAGGGGGAGGACGTGCTGTTCATCTGCGGGTCCGATGAGATGGGCGTTGCCATCTTGATGCGCGCGCTCCGCGAGGGACGCTCGCCGGAGGACATCGTCGACCACTATCACCCGATGATCGAAGACAGCTTCGATCGCTTCGGGATGAGCTTCGATTATTACGGCCGGACGAGCTCGGATACGCACCGGGTCACGTCTCAGGAGTTCTTCCGAACGCTCGACGAAAAAGACATCTTCAAGCTCAAAACGAACGAACAGCTGTTTGACCCGGAGGCCGAGATGTTTCTGGCGGACCGGTTCGTCGTTGGCACGTGCCCCAGTTGCGGGTATGAGGAGGCGTACGGCGATCAGTGTGAGAAATGCGGGTCTTCGCTGAGCCCGACCGAACTCATCGACCCGAAGAGCACGCTCACGGACGCAACACCCGTGCTAAAGCAGACGTCGCACTGGTACATCCCGCTGGGCGACATGCAGCCGGACCTCGAAGCCTGGATCGCCACGCATCCCGAGTGGAAGAATAACGTGCTCGGGCAGGTCCAGAGCTGGTTCAACGAGGGACTGAAGGACCGCTCCATTACCCGCGACGTCCCCTGGGGCGTGCCGGTCCCGGAAGACGTCGCGGCCCGACACGGCCTGGAGGCGGAGGGAAAAGTCATCTATGTGTGGTTCGACGCGCCCATCGGATACATTTCCGCAACCAAGGAGTGGGCCGCCGAGCAGGGAGATCCGCATCGCTGGCGAACGTACTGGCAAGATGAAGGGACCAAGCTCGTCCACTTCATCGGAAAGGACAACATTGTCTTTCACTGCCTCATGTTTCCGGCGATGCTCCAGGCGCATGGCGACTACGTGCTGCCGGACAACGTCCCGGCCAACGAGTTTTTGAACCTGGAAGGCCGTAAGCTGTCGACGAGCCGTGGCTGGGCGGTCTGGCTGCACGAATACCTCGACGACTTCGAGGGCGCCACCCACGGCGCGGACATGCTTCGATACGCATTGGGCACAACGCTGCCGGAGTCGAAAGATGCCGACTTTAGCTGGGACGGTTTTCAGAGCCGCATCAACGGAGAACTCGCCGATGTGCTCGGCAACTTCGTCAACCGGACGCTGACATTCGCCGACCGCTTCTTCGATGGCGCTGTGCCGCCGCTGAAGGATCCGACGGAGACGGACGAGGAGCTTCTGGCTCGACTCCGGTCGGCGCCCGGCGTGATCGGCGCCGCGTACGACGAGTACCGAATGCGCGAGGCGATTTACGAGACAATCGACCTTGCCCGCGCCGGCAACAAGTACTTCAATGACACGGAGCCGTGGCATACGCGAAAGGACGATGACAGTCCTGCGGCGGCCAACACCGTGCATCTCTGCCTGCAGCTTTGCGCATCGCTATCCGTGCTGATGGAGCCGGTACTGCCGGATGCCGCTGCACGCCTGCGTGACATGCTGAACCTCGACGGGGTGCGTCCCAGCGCTCCGCGAGACGGCGACGTCCCGACCGATGATCTCATCGGGTGGGAAGATGCCGGCACCTCGCTCCTTTCTCCGGGCCACGTTCTCGGTACCCCCGATATTCTTTTTGAAAAGGTAGAAGACAACACGATGGACGAACAACGCGAAAAACTCGGCCAGACGGACGACACGGACGCTTCGACAGCCGAAACGGCCACAGCGGAGGACGCCGGGTACGCGCCGAAGAAGGACCGGATCGAGTTCGGTGACTTCATGAACCTGGATCTTCGGATGGGCGTCGTCACAGCGGCAGAACCCGTCGAAGATGCGGACAAACTGCTACGACTCGAAATCGACCTCGGCTATGAGGAGCGCCAGATACTCGCCGGCATCGCGGAGCACATGACCCCTGACGAGATCAAGGGGCGTAACGTGGTCGTCGTGGCCAATCTCGCGCCGAAAACCATGTTCGACCTGGAAAGCCAGGGCATGGTCCTGATGGCGGAAGATCGGGACGGCAATCTGGCGCCCATCTCTGCAGACGCAGAACCGGGAAGCGTCGTTCGCTAGTCCGATTTCTCGGCTGCCCCTTTCCCGCACACTCGCCCCGGCATGGACCGCGACGGGGCGGGGTTTTTCGTTGGGATGGCGGTCTCCGGGATGCACGCCCCGGACCCTTCGGTTGCATCCTGCACTTCGGTCTCTATTTTTCGCCCCGACGTCCCATGGATCGCCTGGTCCGTCTCATCCTACTCGTAGGAGCCTCCATGCTGTGCGCCGGCTGTTCGGCGGACGCGTCCGGGCAGGACTCCGGAGGCGCCCTGCTTCCCGAGCAGGCGGCTTACGATGTTACCTACTACGACCTGAGCGTCGACGTGGACACAGCGGCCCGATCGATCGATGGGCGCCTCACGGCCGTAGCGGCGGTCACCGACCCGATTGACCACTTCGTCCTCAACCTCGACGGTCGACTCGAGGTGTCATCGGCACGCCTCACATGGCGCGACGAAGTGGTGGAACTGGCGGTCGAGCGGCGAGCGGACGGCAATCAACTCTGGATGACGCTGCCCGCGACCGCGCAGAACGGAGACACGCTTCGGGTGATGGTCGACTACGCCGGATCGCCCCGCGTGGCGCCGCAGCCTCCCTGGGACGGCGGGTTCACCTGGTCGAAGACGCCGGAGGGACAACCGTGGATCGCAACCTCGTGCCAGACCATCGGGGCTGATATGTGGTGGCCCGTTAAAGATCACCCGTCGGACGAACCCGACTCGATGGCGATCGACATTACGCTTCCGCGACCGCTGGTCGCCGCCTCAAATGGCCGCCTTCGCGGCGTGACCGAAACCGACTCGTCGCGAACTTACCGCTGGTTCGTTTCCACGCCGATCAATCCGTACACGGTGGCGCTTCACGCGGCTCCCTACGTTCGCGTAGACACGACCTACCGAAGCACGGCGGGAGGGGAGATGCCCGTATCGTTCTATGCGCTACCAGGTGACGAAGCCCGTGCGAGATCGGCGCTTCCGCACTTTCTGGAGCATGTCCGCTTCCTGGAGAATACACTCGGGCCCTACCCCTTTCGGGCCGACAAGTACGGCATCGCACAGACTCCGTTTAAGGGGATGGAGCATCAGACCATCATCGCCTACGGCAACGACTTCAATCTCGAGGGCGGTCTCTACTACCCGGCCGGGTTCGATGCCCTTCACTTTCACGAACTCGCCCACGAGTGGTACGGCAACCTCGTGACGGCAAGCGACTGGAAGGACTTCTGGATTCACGAGGGGTTCGCCACGTACCTCGAAGCGCTCTATCGGGAGTCGCTGGAAGGGACGGACGGGTACCGGTCCACCGTCCGGTTCTGGCGGGGACAGATTACGAACCGCTCGCCTGTGGCCCGCAAAAACGCCACGTCGGCACAGGAGATGTATGGAACGGATGTTTATTACAAGGGAGCGCTCATCCTGCACACGCTGCGCTACGTGATCGGGGACGACGCCTTCTTCCAGCTCCTGAAGGAGTTTACGTACCCGACGGAGGCGATACGCGCTGCGACAGACGGCTCGCAGGCGCGGTCGGTCACGACGGATGACTTTCTGGACGCAGCCGAACGCGTGTCGGGACGCTCGCTCGACGCTTTCTTTCATGCATACCTGTACCGCGCCGAACTGCCGCAGTTGACCGTAACCCGTGCGGAGGAGGCGCTCACCCTCAGGTGGACGCAGACCGCCGACGGTCACACGCTTGACGTACCGGTCCCGGTAGAGATTAACGGGGAGGTACGACGGGTGCTACTGGACGACGGAACCGCGACGCAGACCGTCCCTGAGGGTGCCTCTATCGTTGTAGACCCGCATGGCGCTGTCCTGAAGGACCTCCGTGTCGCATCTGAGTAATGTCCGGCGATGGCAAAAAAAAGGGCGGCCCCGGTAGGGACCGCCCGTGGCGTGAGAAGATGCCTTCTCAGGCCCAGTCTGGGGATCAGACGTTGATCGGTTCTCCGTAGGCCACGCGCGTCGCCTCCATGATGGACTCGGAGAGCGTCGGGTGCGGGTGGATGGATTCCATGATCTCGTGGCCCGTCGTTTCGAGCGTCCGGGCGCTGACCACCTCCGCGATCAGCTCGGTGGCGTCGTGCCCGATGATGTGGCAGCCGAGAAGCTCGCCGTACTTCTTGTCGTAGATGATCTTGACGAAGCCTTCCGTGTGCCCCAGCGCGGCGGCCTTGCCCGACGCCTTGAACGGGAATTTGCCGACCTTGATGTCGTAGCCCGCGTCCTCGGCCTGCGCCTCGGTGTAGCCGACGGAGGCGATCTGCGGTTGGCAGTACGTGCAGCCCGGAATGTTCTTTTTGTTCATCGGGCGAACGTCTTCGCCGGCGATGTTCTCGATGCAGATGATGCCCTCGTGGCTTGCCTTATGGGCGAGCCAGGGCGCACCGGTGACGTCCCCAATGGCGTACACACCGTCCACGTTCGTCCGGTAGAACTCGTCGACCACGATGTCATTGCCGTTGGTCTCGACGCCAACCTCTTCGAGGCCGAGGTTCTCGACATTACCGACAACACCGACCGCCGATAGGATCTGGTCGGTTTCCACATGCTCGGTGCCCTGGTCGGTCTCGATTTCGACCCGGAGGCCGCCGTCGCTCTCCTCGAAGCCCTGCACCATCGCGCCGGTCATGATGTTGATGCCGGCCTTCTTGAACGAGCGCTCGAGCTCTTTCGATACGTCCCGGTCTTCATTCGGTACGATCCGGTCCTGCACCTCCACGATGGTGACGTCCGTCCCCATGTGGTTGTAAAAGTAGCCGAACTCCACACCGATCGCGCCGGCGCCGACGATAACGAGGCGATCGGGCTGCTCTGTCTGCATCATGGCGCCCGTCGATGAGACCACCTTGTCCTCGTCGATCGGAAGCGGCGGAATCTCGCGCGGGCGGGCTCCCGTCGCGACGATGATGTGCTCGGCCTCGACGGTCTGCTCTTCGCCGATCTCCTCACCGTCCATGTTCTCGCTCGGCTGAATCTCCACCGTGCCATTGCCCGCGAGACGGCCGTAGCCGTAGAGCACGTCGACGTCGTTCTTGCGCATCAAGTACTGTACGCCCTTGTTCATCTGGGCGGCCGCGCCACGGCTACGCTCGATGACCTTCGGGAAGTCGGCGGTGATCTCGCCCTCCAGGTTGAGACCGAAGTCGGAGATGTGCTTCGATTCCGCCATTACCTCGGCGCTCTTCAGCAGCGCCTTCGTCGGGATGCAGCCGATGTTGAGGCAGACGCCTCCCAGCTTGTTCTTTTCGACGATTGCCGTTTTCAGTCCGAGCTGTGTGGCCCGGATGGCGGTCTCGTAACCGCCGGGACCGCTCCCGATGATCACGCAGTCATACGTAGTAGCCATGGAGTCGAGGTGCAATAGTTGGGCGTTTCGAACATGCAAGCGCTAAAATACACGCTGCTCCCCACCGTTCCCAACTTGGACTCGCCCGGCGTACGAAAGCTTCTGTGAATACGTCCACCGCGCCCGGTGAGCACGTTTCGGGGATTACGCTACCGTCCGCCCAGCCAGCCCATCGGATCGACGCTCGTGTTCTTCTTCTTATCAAACACCGCGAAGAACAGGCCGGCGCCCCGCGGCTCGTTGGACGTTCCGGCATTTCCAATCACTTCCCCGGTGTCGACGCGGTCGCCCTGCGAGACGAAGAGCGAGGAGAAGTTGCTGTAGACGGACAGGTAATCGCCGTGGCGGATCACAAGATAGGTGCCGTATCCGGGCACAAAGTCGATGCCGGTCACGACGCCCTCGAAGACGGCCCGGACGGACTGCTCCGGGTTGGTGGCGATGAGAATGCCCGGGTGGTACGTCTCGGTTCCGTGGACCGGGTCAACGCGATTGCCGAAGCCTTCGGTGACGGCTCCTTCCGCGGGCCAGGGGAGGGTACCCCGATTCTGCTGGAAGGTGGCGGAGAGGCGCGCGTAGTCGGCAGCGCGGGCCGGAGCGGACGCGGCCCCGGACACGCGAGCGCGACGGTCGCGCGCTTCTGAACGGGCGACGAGCTCACGGATCTGCTCCTCGAGTTCGCGAGCCGCGCGCTCTTTCCGGGTGATCTCCTGCTGCAGTTCGGAGCGGCGGCTACGGAGCTCGGCGACGACGGTGCGCCGGTCTTTCTGAAGACGACTCAGATTTTGCCGCTCGCTCCGGGCCTCGGCAAGGAGTTGCTGCGTCTTCTTCTGCGAGGCCTCGAGCTCTCGCTGTCTCCGGTTGAACTGCTCCGCTGCCGCGCGAATGGCGGACTCCTGCGTTCTTCGCTGTTCGGCGAACCGGCGGAGGTAGCGTACGCGAACCAGCATCTGCGTGACGGACTTGGAGGCCAGAATCAGCGCCACGTCGTGGAGACGGCCGTACTTGTAGGCGTGAACGGCGTGCGCCTTGTATTCCTCCCGTAGCTCGTCAAGACGCCCTTCGAGGACGTCGAGAGTGTCCCGGAGCTCGCTCCGCTCGTCGCGAAGCTGCTGCATGCGGCGTTCGTACGTGGAGACCAGCTCTTCGCGCAGCGCGATTTCACGCTTGATCTGTTCGAGTCGGTCGACCGTCGCCTTTTCTTCCTTTGTCGTCTCCTGCAGGCGCTGCTGGTCCTTCTGGATCTGGCTCTTGAGCGACTCCAGCCGCTGCTGTGTATTTCTGCGTTCATCGGCGATGTCCTGCGCGTGTAGCGGTCCCGCGGCCAGAAACGAAAGCACCACGATCAGCAGCCCGGGGATCACGAGAACGTGCATACCGGAGTGCGTGACTCGGTCGGGCCGGATGGACATGCTCTGGGGGCGTCGTGAACGGCAGTAGCGACGAAGGTCCGCGCTACGTCACGGACTGGAGGCGGGCAGGAAAACGCGGGGCGTGCCGGACGGTACGTCGAAGTCGAACGATAGATTCTCTGGATCGAGATCCAGGGATTCGTAGGTCAGCATAGCCATGGCCTCCTCCGGTCGATTGCGAAAGATGACCCGCTGGGGGATGGAAACACCGTCGATCATCTTGAAGTCGGTAAAAAGGCGTTCTTCCAGAAGATCGCCGTCATCCGCGGTTCTGGCATACCGGACGACCCGCCACCGGATCGGGTCGACGGTGTAGGTCTCCCGGCCGCTCGGCGAGGTCAGGAAGTAGTTGAGCGAGTCGGCTCCAACCTTCCAGTTTACGTCGGGACTCGGCGAAAGGAGGCCCAGCATGTTGGTGAACGCCTCCTCGGCTGTAACGGGGGCGGCGAGAAGCGACTGCGCCTCGTCGACTGTTCCCACCATCACCTGGTTCTCAAGCCGGTTGTGCACGAAAAAGCTGTCTCTCGTGATGAGGACGCGCGCCCCTTCAAATCCAAATCGGCTCATGCGCATCCACAGCGAGTCCTGACGGCTCTGGCGCACTTCCGCGTTGAACGAGCCGGACTGGCGCGGGGACCGGACGGTCATGCGCGCCCTGGCACGGAAGCCGGAGAGCGTGTCGGACTGCCCTTCGATCAGCTTGTGGATCTGCCCGGCCGAGTGCTCGGGAAATGCCTCCGGAAGGCCTGGGGCCGTGCCTGCGGACCGCGGACCGGAGCATCCGGCGATGAATAGCCCGGCGACCAGAACGGCCGCGAGCAGAAGGTGGCGCGAAGAGTGGAAGCGAGCCATGGAGGTGGTTGGATGAACGTGTCGAAAAAAGAAGTCGTCGCCGGCCAGCCGGCGAAATTCCTCGAAGCAATCCCTCAAATCGGTCTACGCGTAGGCCTACTCGTAGGCGTGCGGCTGCACGCATCGGCGCCTGATGCGAACGCGACGGGCGGGCGCATTCGTATCGGCAGCCGGCCCTGCCGAACGCGTCAGTCGTCCTGGAGAGCGTTCAGCTTGTCTTGCACACGGTCTCGTTCCGGCGCCCGTTGGAGGGCCTGGCGCCAGTACTCCCGCGCCGTTTCGGTGTCGCCCAGCGCCTCGGACACGTCCCCGAAGTGCTCGTAGACCGAGGCCGTAGCCTGACCGGTCCGGAGCGCATCGTGCAGCGTCGAGCGGGCCCGCTCGAAGTTGCCTTTCTTAAAATAGACCCAGCCTAAGGTGTCGAGGTAGGCGGCGTTCGTGCTGTCGAGGCGAACGGCCCGTCGCGCCAGACGGAGCGCCCGGTCGAGGTGGACGCCGCGGTCGGCCAGGCTAAAAGCGTAATTGTTGGCTGCCTCCGCGTGCTCCGGATTGGCGTCGAGGGCGCGTGCGTACGCGGCGTCGGACTTTGAAAACTGCTGCATCCGGGCGTACACGAGCCCGAGTGCACCGTTTAACTGGCTTCGCAGCGTGTTCTGATCGGCATCCAGGGCATCAATTGCCTCGCGGAATCGTGTCGCGGCCGCACCGTTCTGTCCGAGGTTCATGCTCGCGTATGCCGACACGCGAAGAAGAGACGCGCGACCGGGGAAGAGAAGGAGGCCTTCATCCGCGACCGTAGATGCCCGCCGGGCCTGACCCGCCTGTAGGTGCGCCGCTGCGGCCCGTGTCCACCGTTGCGGCGAGCGGGGGTTCTGCTGGAGGGCCCGCTGCAGAAGCTCTGCCGAGCGCTCGAACTCTCCGGCCTCGTATTTCAGGTCGCCCAGCAACGCCAGGGCGTCGGCATGATTCGGATCCATCTCCAGCGCGCGGTTCAACAGACGCTCCGCCGTCGCCCGAAGCTCGGGATCATCCCGGTCGTCGCGAAACCGAGAACCGTCGGTGAGCGATCGGGCCCGCGCGACGAACTGGTCGGGCGACGCGTCGGCGTCGTTCACAAAACCGTGGAGCAGGGAGTCTGCTTCTCCGGTTCGTCCAGCCTCACGATAAAGCGACGTCAGTCGCATGACGACGTTCACGCTGCCGGGTCGCCGTCGAAGCAGCTTCTCGTAGAGCTCGATGGCCTCGCCGGTCCGACCTTCTTCCATGTAAAACTGACCGAGCAGGTGCGGATAGAGTTGATCGGCGGGCCGGTGACGCATCAAGGCCCGGAGCGACGACTCGATCCCGTCGGCATTCTCGGTCTGACGGTACAACTGGAGCAGTTCGAGATGCACCCGGGGTGTATCCGTTCCCTGGTTGAGAACGGCTTCGTAGGTGTCAATCGCCGCATCGGCCTCCTGCGCTTCGATCTGCGTCTGCGCCAGATCCATCCGCGCGTCAACATTGGCGGGGAAACGACGGAGCATCCGGTTGTACGTTTGAATCGCCTCGGCGTACCGGCCGGCCTCACGCTGCAGGTCAGCAAGCTGGGTGTGATAGGCTGCGTTGTCTGCGGCTCGGTCGCGAGCTCGCTCCGCGTAATAAAGGGCCGAGGTGACGTCGTCCGTCTCGGCCTTGGCCTCCGCGAGGGCCGACAGGACCGGAGCTTCATTCGGGGTCAACCCCAGTGCTTGCTCGTAGTAGGCGATTGCCGCCTCATAATCTTCGAGAAAAGCCCGCGTCATCCCGCGGACGAACAGCTTACGGGCATGCGTCGTCTGACTGTCCTCGTCGAGCGTGCGCTGGACGCCGGGTGCCTGTGCCGTTGCGTCTCCAACCGTCCCCAGTGACAGCACCATCGCGAGAACCACCGCCAAGATAGCGACGTGGACACGCATCCGCGACCGGAGGGGTCGGAGAGACGACGCGGCGGAAATATGTGATGTGGATCGGAGCATGCGGCGGATCGGTCTCCGGGCGGTGCGAGGAATGCAAGGCGGGACAGCGGAACTGACGCGTGCAACTGCCGAAGGGAAAACGTGACCAGGAACGCGGGGGTTTCCGCGACGGGAACCGGGTTATGCGACGGGATTCAGGACCGAAACCGGCGGCGTCGGAACCCCGGTTCGTTCATGGAAATTTGATGTAAAGCGTTGATCCATCCTCCGTTGCGTACGTGTCCTTTGCGCGCAACCGGTTTCCCCGGCGTCCGAGGCCGCAGATTGCAGGCCGCTCGGCGCCATACCTTTCTCCGACATCAAATAGTGATCCAATAGCATGGGCGAGCAAAACGTACAGCGGAAAACCGACGACGCGGTGTTGCGGGAATTCACCCAGCACCTGTTGCGCGACGTCCGGGCGCTCGAGATGATGCTTCGCGAAGAAATGTTCGAAACCGGGATTCGTCGGCTCGGGGCGGAGCAAGAGCTGTTCATGGTCGACGACCGGTACGATCCGGCGCCCATCATCGACGAGGTGCTGGAGCGGAATACAGACGATCGTATCGTCACCGAGCTGACGCGCTTCAACATCGAGTTCAACATGGACCCGCTCGTCTACGGCGGCGATTGCTTCCGGCAGATGGAGGCGGCGACGACGGAGTTGCTGGCGGAAGTCCGCAATCTGGTGAACGCCGTGGGCGGGGAGCCGGTCATGACAGGCATCCTGCCGACGGCGCACCTGTCGGACTTCGCGATGGACTTCATGACGCCCCGTCCGCGCTACTACGCGTTGAATGAGGCGCTTGGACGCCTCCGCGGCGGACCCGGGCAGTACCAGATCCGGGGAATCGACGAGCTGTTTTTGAAGCACGATTCCATCATGCTGGAGGGGTGCAATACGAGCTTCCAGACCCATTTCCAGGTGACGCCGGACGAATTTCCACACTTCTACAATATTGCGCAGGTCGTCGCTGCTCCAGTGCTCGCCGCCGCGACCAATTCGCCGATCCTGTTTGGGAAGCGCCTGTGGAAGGAAACCCGCATCGCCCTTTTTCAGCAGGCGGTGGACACGCGGTCCAGCAACCTGTATCTGCGTGAAATGAGCCCGCGGGTGCACTTCGGCTCCAAGTGGGTGCAGGATTCGGTGACGGAGATCTTCAAAGAGGATATCGCCCGCTTCCGGGTCCTGCTCACGACGGATCTTGAAGAGCACCCGGTGCACGTCCTGCAGGAGGGCGGGGTGCCGAAGCTTCAGGCGCTCCAGCTCCACAACGGCACCGTCTACCGCTGGAATCGCGCGTGCTACGGCATAACAGAGGGTAAGCCGCACCTGAGAATCGAGAACCGCGTCCTGCCGTCCGGTCCCACCGTCGTCGACGAGGTCGCCAATGCGGCATTCTGGTTCGGTCTCGTCAGCGCCATGTCGGAAATGTACGAGGACGTCGCGTCGGAGATGGACTTCGACGACGCCCACCATAATTTCATCGCCGCGGCGCGCCACGGCCTCTCCTCCCAGTTCGACTGGATCGACGGGCGGACCCTGCCCGCACACGAACTCGTCCTCGAAACGCTGATACCGCAGGCTCGGAAGGGGCTCGAGACGTCCGACATCGCCCAGCCGGACATCGACCGGTATCTCGGCATCATTGAGGAACGGGTTGAGGCGCGGCAGACCGGCGCGGACTGGCAGTTGCAGTCGGTTCAGAAAATGAAAAATATCGGCACGCGATCGGAGCGGCTGACGGCGCTGACCGCCTCGATGGTCGAGCACCAGAAGACGGGGGAGCCGGTGCATACCTGGGACCTCGCCACGCTGGATCAGACCTTCGTGCCGAGCGGAATGTCGACCTCACACGTCGAGGACTACATGAGCACGGACCTGTTCACCGTGCACGAGAACGAGTCGATTGAGTTTGTCGCCTGCCTGATGGACTGGCAGCGCATCCGTCACGTGCTGATCGAAGACGAGCAGCACCGCCTCGTCGGGCTCGTGAGTCACCGGACGCTGCTCCGACACCTCGCTGATCGCAACGGCACTCCGGACGGCGGCGTGCCCGTTCGCGAGATCATGATCCGAGAACCGGTGTCGGTGGAGCCTGACCTCCCCACGGTGGAGGCGGTTAAGCTGATGCGCGAGCAGAAAATCGGGGCCTTGCCGGTCGTGCGCGAAGGGCAGCTTGTCGGTATCATCACGGAGAGCGACTTTATCGAAATCGCGGGCAACCTGCTTGACGACACGCTGCGGTTCGATTCGCCGGACCCCGGGTCCTTCGAACACGTGGAGAATGACGAGGCAAACGAATCGTCGCCGGATGCGGAGGATGGCGCCTGATTTGCTGTAAGCTGGGGACGCCAAACCGCTGTGCCGTGCTAAACATTGCCGGTCTGCGGGTTCTTCTGCCCATTCCTCACACAGGTTTCCATGCTCTCATTTACGGCCTATCGGCAGGGCGCGTCCCCACGAAATGCGCCCCGCTGGATTCTGGCGATCCTCGTACTCGCAATGATTCCCGGCTGTACGGGCGGGTGCGGGGAGTCCGCGACGTTACCTCAAGACCCGCATGCGTTCGGTCGAACCATCGTTTCTGCTCTGAAGGCCGGCGATGCCGACGCGTTTAATCGGCTGATCTACACCAGATCCGACGTCGAGTACATGATTGAGCACCGCGCCGCCGCGGGGCGAGATGCGGAGACGTACCGGAAAGGCTGGATGGAAAGCTACGACCGCCGCCGGAACGAAATCGAGCGCTCCTTCGAGCGGATCTATCGAGAAGGAGAACGGCATGGGCTGACCGACTGGTCGACCGTGACGTTCAAAACGGTGGATTTTACGCCGATCCGTGAGGGGGATTTCACGCGTTACGAGGTCATCGTGGAGATGGCCACGGAGAACGGGCGCGAGTACGTCTTGTCGGAAACAGCGTGCTGGAAGACCGATCGCGGCCTCGCGCTGCAGTCGCCGCCGACCCTTCTGTCGCAGCAGGCGCGGCAGGGTCTCGGTCGGTGACCGAGCACGGCTCCACGGTGAGGCGGTCTGTCGCAACGATCGCGCGGATGACCGCTGATTCGATGACAGCATCCCGGGTTACAACTCCATTGCGTAAGGTCCGGAACGGTGCCTACTGCGTCCCGTGAGAAGGCTTCACAAGAAAGGCCGGTCCGCCGGTTTGCCTGCTCCCATTCCTAAGCTTTCAAGCACCACATGAGCGACGATACCAGAGAACGCACGATCAGTGGCGTGTCCGTCAAAATCGACCGCACGCTGTGCATCGGATCCGGCAACTGCACGAACCTCGCGCCAGAGATTTTCGAGATTGACGATGCAAACCTCGTCGACTTTCAGGACGAAACGCCGGACATCGACCAGGGGCGTCTCGTCGAGTCGTGCGCCATCTGTCCCGTGGATGCGCTTATCGTTGAAGACGAAGACGGCGAACAGATCGTCCCGTAGGGCCTGTTCGCCTCGTTTCGTACGGACCAGGTACGCTGCCACCTATGACGACGTCCGATTCCGATTTTCCAGCACCGGAGGGAGTCCATTCGCACAACGCGGACGACGCGGAATCACGGAAGCCCGGCAAAGACGCCGACCATTCGTCGGGTGATGAAGATATGTCGTCACACCCTGCAGGACACCCTGCAGGCGGCCCACGCGTCCCCGCGCCGATCGGTCCGGCGGAGGGCGCCACGATCGATGAGCCGTCCGTCACCTTCGAGTGGGAGCACGTTCCGGACGCGGAAACGTACCAGTTGCAAATTGCGAAGGACCGATCGTTCGACGAGATCGCCTTCGACGGTCGCGTCGGATCGAGTTCGCGCTTTACCTACAGCGGGCTCCCACCGCAGGAAGGCTTGACACTGTACTGGCGAGTTCGGGCTTACCGGTCGGACGAGGAGTGGACGCCGTATGGAACGATCGGCACATTCGTTCTCGCCGACTGGCGTCCCGAGCAACCGGACGTTGCGGACGCATCAGGAAGCGAGCCTGTGGCCGATGTTTCCTCCGGCGGATCGTACTCGACCGAGCCGCTGGCGGTCGTGTTTTCTATCATCGTCACCGTGGTTGCCGTCGGCGTGGGCATGATCTACATGCAGACGGGGACCGAAACCGACGATGCAATGGCGTCCGACGCCGTCGCCGATACGACCGACCTCTACCCGGACGAGCCGGTCCCGAACGAGGACGGCAATACGTATCGGATTTCCATCGATCGCGCCATGGACATTGTCGTTCAACGGTCGGGTCCGGGTGGAGCCGGAGATACTACCTCTGTTGGCGCCGGATCTTCGACGCCGTAACTCGACTTTCCGTTGATCTTAGCGTGGTCAGCGACGCTCGACGCTAAAGTCGTGCACTCGGCCGCAAGTCTACCGGATTACTCGTTTGCTTTCCGGCGAAACCATTGAATCAGTGCCCCGGTGGCAAGACCGAGGACAAGGAGGAGAAGGTACCAACCGGTGGTGCCGACGAAAGACTCCATCGCAAAGGTGTCGTGTACAAGGAGGATTCTGGGCACTGTCGCACGAAAAAGGTCCGTCCGTAGATCCGGGCAATATTGCGCGGCACCCGACCGCTTCGTACCTTCTTGAATGGCGCGGCTTTCGGTTGGCCGCCCTTGTTTGACCCGCTGGCCCACTCCACATATCTCGAATCTTCCTGGTGAGCACGTACCTCGCCATTCGACGCAGCGATCGCCGGCACGTGGCTCGCTGGCGCGTTGCCGCCTGTACGGCCTTTCAGCCCGCAGCCGCATGGGCCATTTCGGCGTTGCTCTCGCTGCTGCTCTGCGCGCCGGCGCATGCGCAGACCGAGGAAGGCCCGCTACGTGGACCGATTCAAGATCAGGCTCTCGCGGCGATCGGCACCCGGGCAGGTGGCATGGACCTCGCGGATACGACCGCCGGGGCACTGATCCGGGAAGCCGAACTGCCCGACCTCCCGCTGGAGGCTGCGCAATCGGCCATCTACGTTGACGGTGGCGACAGCACGCGGACCGCTCGCTGGCGAGCCCTGCGGCAGAAGAAGGCGCTCACGATGGAGCCTCCCGACGCCACTCTCGCGGAGCGTTTCGTCGCATTTGTCGAGCGCAACCGCAGTCTGGTCCTGCCGGATCGCCTCGTACTTGATATTCCCAACGCCGATCTCTACGGCGTGCAACCGGTCCTCGGCGGCCTCTCCGGCGAAGCGGGTGCCAGCGGCGGTCTTTACTACGACCTGCCGTTCTTCAGCGGGCCGAATCGTCACGCCCACGCCCAGGTTCTCGGTAGCCTTCGCCGGTACTGGGGCACGGAACTGATCGGGGGCATCGAGCACAAGCGCTGGGTCGGATACGGATTTTCCCGGTACACGCATCGCGCCTCCGAGAGCTTCTACGGCATCGGACCCAACACGGAGGTCGATAACCGATCGTTTTACCGCCTCGACGAAGGCATGGTCGGCGGACTGGCCGGGTACGCGTTGAACGACCGGCTGCTCGTCGGCGGGCATCTGTCATACCGCCGCGACCGCGTCGGTCCGGGCCTTCATTCCGACGAGCCCAGCGTTGGGAACGCCTTTTCTCCGTCGCCGCCGGGCGTCCGCGCCGATGCGGACTACGCCATCGGAGGTGTGTTCGCCGAGCTTGATGCTCGAAATGATTCGTATAACCGGACCTACGGCCGCCGCTTCGCACCCACGGAAGAGCGCCTGCGGGGCATCTCTCTGGACGCGACAAGCGGGTATTACCTGGCTGCCAGCCTCACCCATCATCAGGACATCGTCGACCGTCGCCATTCGTACGCACGCCTCACGCTGGACGCTCAGCAGTACGTTACGCTGGAGCACGGCATGCAGCGCGGACTTGCGTTTCGGCAGTTCCTCTCGCTCAGCGAAAGTCCCGACAAGCAGACGATCCCGTTCTACCGCATGCAGTCCATCGGAGGCCCGGCCTCCCTGCGCGGCTTTACCGGAGGGCGGTTTCGGGACCGGAACGTCGTCCTGACGACGGCAGAGATGCGGTGTCACATCTGGCACCGGCTCGATATGGCCCTTTTCGCCGACGCCGGTCAGGTGTTTTCTGAAATCAACGACGTGAGCGTGGAGGACATGAAATTCGGATACGGGGTTGGATTCCGGTTCCGATCGTCGCAGGGCGTGGTCGCGCGCTTCGAGATCGCAAGAAGCGTGGAAGGGTTTTCGACGTACCTCAAATTCGGCTCGATTCTCTGAGACCGGAGGACGTTGGTGTGCGTCCATCCTTTTCGTGATTGTCTCCGATCGTTCGCTCGCATCCGGTGTACACGTCCGTTTCATCCGGCGCATCCCGCGTCGCGCTGTTTTTCGTTTCCGCCTGTGCCGTCGCCCTCCTGACGGCGACACCGACCGCACAGGCGCAGCGCTTTCTCGATGACGACCCCATCACTGAGGACCCCGATCGGCTCAACATGCCCGTGCCCGTCCAGCGCACGGCCTCCGACTACGTCCGTTTTCTGTCCAACACCTTCGTGGAAACGCGGGGCGACGCCGGGCCTGCGATCAACGTCAACACGCTCCAGCAGGTCCCGAACTCGTCCTGGTACGAAACCCGTCACCATCGAACGCGGATGACGCTGGAGGCGCTCCGGCGCGGTGCGGGCGAAACAGACGGTCCGGCGACGGACTCCGCCTGGGTGGTCGAATCCGTGCTTTCGGTGCGTCCCGTTGCCCGCCTCCGGATTCGGGACGGGGATGGACGGAGGTACGAACTCCGCCTCGACTCCCCCGAGTACCCAGTGCTGGCGACGGCGGCCGGTGCGGTTACCAACCGGGCGTATCACGCGCTTGGCTACAACGTCCCGGAGCTTCGCATCATCCGGTTTTCTCCGGGCCGTCTCGTCCCGGCCTCGCGGAACGGTGTACAGCAGGCAGATATCTGGCAGGCGCTTGAGAACGCCCCGACCGTCGACGGAGGCGTGTATCGGGCGGCGGCGCTGCGTATTCCCGAGCCCGTCGTCGAACGGATCGGCCCGTTTCGCTTCCACGGAACCCGCCCGGACGACGGCAACGACATTTTTCCACATGAGCGCCGTCGCGAGCTGCGCGGGCTACACGTAGCAGCGGCGTGGCTAAACCACACGGGGATTCGGGCGACGCGGACCCTTGACGTGGCCGTGCGCCACGGGGAGCGGACGTTCGTGCGCCACTACCTGTACAACACGTTTGAGTCGCTGGGTAGCGCGCAGGTCGGGCCCAAGGAGCCGTGGATGGGTCGGGAGTACCTGGTGGAGATCAGCCCCGTTCTCGTTCGGATGGGAACGCTTGGTCTGAGCGGAGGCGATTGGGTCAACACCCAGTATCCGGACGTCCCGCACGTGGGGCGATTCGGCGCCGTAAATTTCGACCCGGACAAGTGGCGTCCCGAGCACCCCAACCCCGCATTTGCACAGCGGGATTCTGCCGACACCTTCTGGATGGCCGCGCAGATCGCGCACATCACGGATCGGGAGATTCGCGCCATGGTGCACGCCGCGGACTACCCGGACGATGCTCCCGTCGACTACGTCACCACCGTTCTATCCCGGCGACGGGACTCGATTGCCGCCGCCTACCTCGGTTTCGGCGGCGGTCTCGATGAGTTTCGTGTGAGCGGCGAGCGACTCGTTTTCGAGGACCTGCTACACCGATACGTCGAGCGGACGGCGCCGCGCCTTCGATTCGTTCAGTGGCACCGCTTTTCGAACGAGGCCCATCGGATCACGGACCAGATCGGCCGGACATCTGTCTCAGGCACGGAAATCCAGCTTCCATCGGGTCACTCGCCATTCTACCGTGCCCGGATCACCACACCGTCGTACGGCACGACCGACGTGTATCTGCGGCGAACAGGGGAGGCGACGCCGTCGGGCCACTACGAAGTGGTCGGCATTGACCGTAGCGCCGCCCCCGAAGAGTAACGGTCCGCTGTGCCAGCGGCTGTCGGTGGGGCATCGTCAGCTGAGCGCCGCACCCTGGCCCGATGCACTCGGCAGAGAGCGCCCGTTTTCCCATGTCCGAAACCGCTGCAACTCGTCGCGTACCGACCCGACGACAGTTGCTATGATCGCAGCATCATCCATGAGCCCGATGGGGCCGAGGAGGTCGGGGACCAGGTCGACCGGCATGACGAAATACAGCACGGCGCCGGCGATCATCGACAGGGCTGTCCACGGAACGCGCCGGTAGGTCGAGTTCGCCCATGCAAGCAGTAAGCGGAGCATCGTCGTCAGATCGTCCAGTACGGCCTGCAGCGACGGAGCGTCCTCGGTAAGGCGGTCGTACGCGTCCCGGACCAGCATCAGTACGCGAAACCGGCGCCGGAGGACGGACTGAGCCGAGTCCACGACCGTGTCCACAACATGCGAGGCGGTCAGATCCGGCGGGGGCGCGGGGGGGAGTGAACCGTCGCCGCTGCTGTTTCGTGGGGCGGAGGGGAGAGGCGGAAGGGGAGAAGACATGGGGCCGGTCGGTAAGCGGGAGACAGCGTTGATGGATGCTACGACGTTGCTGCAGCGATGTCAATTGGACCTTTCGCAAAAATGCCGCCGTAGAGACTGCAGGTGCGATTCTCGCGCATATGCGCTTCCGATGAGATCGACTCTAAGACGGATCGGTGGGTACTTCCGGAAGTAGATACGACTCGAATTCGTCGACCGCGCCGTACAGTTTCAGCCCGTGAAAACAACGATCACCTCGTCCCCGGAAGAAGCCGCCGAGTACATCCAGCGAGGCGAGCTTGCCGTCTTTCCGACGGAAACCGTCTACGGACTCGGTGCGGACGCACTAAATCCCGACGCGGTGGAGGCCATCTTCCGGGCCAAGGGGCGGCCGTCTGACAACCCGTTGATCGTTCATCTTGCCGATCGGTCGGACCTCGGAACGGTTGCAGCGACGGTAACTTCTGCCGCAGAGGATCTGCTGGAGGCATTTACGCCGGGACCGCTGACGCTCGTCCTGCCGAGGGCGGCGGCGCTCTCCGACCGCGTCACCGCAGGACTCGACACCGTGGGCGTGCGCATCCCGTCTCTGCCGATCGCACGTGCCTTTCTGCGCGCCTGCGAAACGCCGGTCGCTGCGCCGTCGGCCAATCGGTCCGGTCGCCCCAGCCCGACCACGTGGCGCGCGGCCTATGAGGACCTCGTCGGACGCGTCCCGTGCATCCTGCGGGGGGGGCGAACGGACGCCGGGATTGAGTCGACCGTCGTGGATGTGACCACCGATACTCCCGCCGTTCTCCGCCCCGGCGCCGTGTCAATGGAGGCGCTGCGCGACGTGGTGCCCACGATTCGGGAGGTGGATGATGCGCCGGACGTACCGCGGAGCCCGGGAACGAAGCACCGTCACTACGCACCAGAGGCAGAAGTCGTGATCGTCAAGGATCCGGGGGAGGCCGATGCTGCGGCCATTCACGGGTACATCGGGATCGACGAGCCGGCCGTTCCTGCGGCCTTTGCCAACGTGTTCGTTGCACCGTCGATTAAGGCGTATGGGAGGGAGCTGTTTTATTTTCTCCGCGAATGCGACGCCCTGGGATGCCGGCGGATTTTCGCTCAGGAGGTGCCGGAGGAAGGGCTTGGTCTCGCCCTCATGGACCGCCTACGGCGCGCGGCGTCGCGGTGAGAGGGTGTCGTCACTGCCGCTTATCCTCGTGTATTCCGGACGAGCCACCGTCCGACCATCGGCGCCGCGCGGAGAAAACCTACGGCGGCTGCTGCGAGAGCAGGTCGCATCGCGGCGGCGTGCGCGAGGCGACCGAGTCGCATGCGCCGGCCGAACGCATCCGTCCAGTCCGTACGGTAGCCCGACCGGAAGGCAGCCGCGCTCGATCGCCGGTTGAGGAAGCTGTCGACGTGCGGCGTGGCGAGTTCCGCGGAGGTGATCGCCATAGCCATCCCGTCCCCGCATAAAGGCGCAATCATCCCGGCCGTGTCGCCGATCATGCAGACATCGTTGCGGAAGAGTTCCTTACCGTCCAACGAGACCTGGCTGACCGCGTAAAACGAATCGGTTACACGCTCGGCATCGCAAAGGCGGTCGTCGAGGTGTGGATTCTTTCGGAGGGAGGCGTCGATCATTGCCTCCGGCGTGCCGCCCGCCGACTGCAGAGCGTCGGCCCGACCGATCCAGCACACGTTCACGCGGTCATTTTCTACGTGCGACACGCCGCAGTAGCCGCCGGGGAAGGTGTGAATCTCGATCGTCCGCGGGACAGAAGGCCCCAGGAAATGAGCCTTGAACGCGACGAGGTCAGACGAACGTTGAAGGAAGGGGCGATCCAGTTTGCGGTCAAGCGTCGATCGTTTCCCGAATGCACCCAGAACAACCCGCGCGGTCCACTCTGCATCCGGTGATGTGACGGTGAACCCGTCGTCGAGCGAACCAGAAATGTCGGTGATCCTCGTGCCGGCGTAGGTGTCTGCGCCGGCGTCGCCAGCGCGCTCGAAAAGAAGTTCGTCCAGCACGTAGCGGCTGAGGCCGATGGCCGTGCCCGGCAGGTCGCACCGAAAGGTGGCGCCGCCAGGGGAGGTGATGCAGGCGCGGTCGATGTCGTGCGATCCGGCCGCGCGTATCTCGCCGATCACACCGAGCGACTGAAACGCGTCCTGCACTTCCGGCGAAAGGAACTCACCACACAGCTTGTGCCGGGGAAACGAGCCTTTCTCAAGCAGGGCAACGCGGTGGCCCGCCTCCGCAAGATGGGTCGCTGCCGTGCACCCCGCGAGGCCGCCACCGACAATGATGACATCGTAATCCATGGAAGGCAGAAGCCGTGGTGACGGGAGGACAGTGAAGGCCGGAATCACAGGCGCGCTACGACTCTGTACAACCCCCGTCCTGCTTCGTTCGAACGACGGTCGAGACCGACGCAAACGTCTCCAGATTGTCAACTCAATGGTTGGGGCTCCCGACGACGGGACCCGGGTTGATTGTGCGTGGCTCTCGACGTCCGTTTAGGTCAGGGGTCGAGTAGTCGCGGAACGGCGAGGTCGTTCGGAATGATCGCTGGATTCTGCAGGTAGCCGTGTAGTTCATGTGCGATTATCGGGGCGGTCAGCAGCCCCTTCGACCCGAGCGCGGTGAATGTCCAGATCCGCTCTCGGTCCGGGAGCGGCCCGACGATGGGAAGGTTGGAGTCCAGGTGCTTCACGCGAACGCCCGAGGTGACATCCAACACCTCGGCGTGCTCGAGGCCGGGAAGCATCTCCGCGGTTTTCGTAAGGATGTAGTTCGTCTCCTCCGGATCGGGTTGGAGCGAGTCGAAGTTGTGTTGATAGCTGCTTCCAAGGATCAGGATGTCGTCATCAGGAACGATGTAGCCGCGACCGGACATCGGGTGAAGCGGGCCGCTGCCCGTTATCGTCGGGCGTCGGACCCGGACGGTTTGACCCTTGATGCCGGTCAGTTGGAGATTTGTGAGTTCGGCGATTCGAGAATACCCCTGCCCGACGCAAAGGAGGAGGTGGGAGCCGCGATACGTTTCGAGAGACCCGCCGCCATCCGCGGCTGCGTGTTCTACGTCGACCGTCACCGTGCCGTCCCGCTCCGACCAGTACCGCACGTCCGCCGCGGTGTGCAGGTGCGCTCCATGCGACCGGGCCGCATCCAGAACGCCATTCACGAACGCCGGCACGTCGATCGCCCCGCCGCGAGGGATGAAGAGGCCGCCTCCGCACGTTCGGACGTCCGGCAATCGTTCGCGAAAGGCGTCGGCAGATAGCCATTCCGCGATGTCGGGGTAAGCCGCCGCCGCGTCCTG